>DATNGX010000026.1:0-22793 GCA_035605755.1 Candidatus Krumholzibacteriia bacterium | reverse complement strand
CAACGGCAACGGCCTCGTCAGCCTTGCCCACCAGCTGATCGCTGCCAAGCTCAACATCGCGATGGGCGCCGATCCGTCCGCCGCTTCCGCGTGCATCGCGACCGCTGATGCGCTGATCGGCAACCTGGTTGTTCCGCCCGTCGGTAGTGGTTACCTCGATCCGAGCACCACGAGCGCCACCACTCAGTGCCTGGACGACTACAACAACGGCATCACGGGTCCGGGCCACTGCGGCACGGTTCCCACGCGGCCGTCGACCTGGGGTCAGGTCAAGAGTCTCTACCGCTAATCTCCGACATCACAGCTTCATAGAGCGGTACTGAAATAGAAAAAGGCCCGTCGCAACAGCGGCGGGCCTTTTTCATTGTTATGGCGCGGGCCGGGGGAATGACCCGGGCCGGGCAATCATGATTGTGACTGGGAGAATAAGTTGGAGGCGGCATCCGGATTTGAACCGGAGAATAACGGTTTTGCAGACCGTCGCCTTACCACTTGGCTATGCCGCCGCTCCCGCGATTCTATCCGGTTTTGCGGCGACCGTCCACGTTTGGTTGCGTCGACGGCAACGGAGACGTTGCTTTGAGCTCCGGCAGTGAATTGACGTCGGTAACCCGCTCCATGCGATAGATGGTGGGACGCGAATCCGATAAATGCTCGTCCCCCGGCAGAGGCGTATAGAATTCCCACACCAGTTCTCCGTCCCGGGTCACTTCAAAAACCCGCCCCCCTACTGTGTCGGTAATCATCGTGTTTCCGTTGGGCAGGCGCTGGGCGCCGCCGCATACCGGGCTGTAGAATCCTTCGCGGTTCTGGTCCTCGTAGCTCCATACAATTCGATTGGTCGCCGGATCCACTTCCACAACGCGGGAGTACCCCCTTCGCACGCCATTGTCAAAGATCAGAATGTGGCCATTGTCGAGCACCCGCGGATTGTGCGGACCCTCCAGCTCACCCGGTCCCCACTGCCATACCACGCGATTCTGAACCGGATCGATAACCGCCACCACGTCGATCATGGGACTGCACACAATGACACTGCCTTCGCGCAGAGCCGGACTGTATGTGCGATCGACGCATGTCACCGTGTTCGTGTGCAGGAGATCCATGAAGCCCTTGTCGAACATGAACAGGCTGCGCATGCGGAGCTGGATCGATGTCCTGATATTGGTCAACTGCCAGCGCCAGATATGAAGTGCGTGCGAAACCGGAACGGCGTCGCGCAGCATGTGCCCGATCGAGAATTGGGATTTTATTTCACCGTCCGCAGAGAGTACCACGACATGATCGTCGCGCGACGGCGTGGGCAGGTCGTGAACCGTGGTAAAGCCGTACGTACGCTGCAGCACCATGATGTCGCCGTTGGGCGCCTCACTGAGGTCGTGATGGCACCGCAGCCGTCGCATCCACTTGATGCGCGAGTTCCAGTCCAGGCGCGCCAGCTTGCGGTCCTGGATGGAAACCAGCAGGTCCCCATTCCGGCACAGCCTGACAAATTCCCACGGATAGCCCGGGTCGAGGTCCTTGTTCCATTCGTGTACCACGTTGCCCTTCATGTCGAGCAGGAAAGCCCGGGGTGCAACCAGCGACGCGCACAGGTTGAATCCACCGAAGGCGCGCACGGTGTCCGCGTAACCGACGCCGGCTTCGACATGCTTTTCGGATGGCGGAACGAAAGCGATGTAAGGCAGCGTGGCGAGGGTCTGCGCGGTCTCTTTGGAGCGATGCGTGTCCGGCGCGACGGAGGTTGGTTCGGACGCCACCGCGCGCAGACCGGCGGTGCCGGCGGCGATCGCGAGAGCGACCGCTGCATAGGGCAGCACTCTGTCCGGGCGCAGCTTGAGCATGGATTTCGCCATGAGAAATGCGCCCAGGAGCAACGCGGCATTCCCCAGCAAACTCAAGGGGTGGTAGCGGCCCGGGAGCCATGTCCGGTTAACAAAGACACCGACGCAATAGAGGAAGAACAGAGTTGTGGCCGCGACCAGCACGACCTGCCGGCGGCGCTGGACGAAGGGTGTCCGCCACCCACCGGGAAGCAGGCGCGCAAGCACCGTTGCGCCCGCCCAGAGCAGCCCCAGAAACAGGGCCACCCTGGCCACCAGGACCAGGACACCGGTCAGCACATAGCCGGCGACATAACCGTCCCCGAGGAGCCACATGACGTAGCCGAGCAGGCCCACTGCCAGGAGCAGGCTCATGCGAAGGGCTGACGTGGCGGACGGCTTTGACGACATGGCGGGGTCGAAAAAGGAAAAATGGAGCGGGAAACGGGATTCGAACCCGCGACATCCACCTTGGCAAGGTGGAGCTCTACCACTGAGCTATTCCCGCTCCGAAAAACTCGTCGATGAAGCAGCTATTATAGGAGTTATCCCACGTATGTCAACGGTCTTGCCCCGGGCCTGAACGACACCCGTTAGCGGGCTTTCGGCACGTTGACGCGGGCCGGGACGACCCACGCGTCGGGATAGTATTGAGCACGCACGGTGGGCAGCGCGGCGGCCGCCTGGTCGCGCGTCAGGTAGTCGCCGACGCGCACCTTGTACACGCCGGCATCGAGATCCAGATAGGCCGGCATGTTGAGGCGGCTGGCCGCGACGTTGCGCGCATTTTCCGCGACATCACGATCGGCCGACGCAAAAAGCTGGATGCGAAATCCATCCGCGCTGGAATCGGCGACGACCGGCGCCGCGGCAGGCGGTGCGGTGTCGCGCGGCGCATCCGCTTCCGACACATCGAGACTGGTATCCGAAACCGCGATCTCCTCCACATCCGCCTCCGGATGCGCCGAGCCGCCGGTGGGCGGCGGAATTTTCCCTTCCGACTTGAAGTCGTAGCCGCCTTTGGCGGGCTCGACACGGGAGGAATTCTGTTTGGCCGGCGCGGTGGCGCCGCAGGCCGCGATGAACGCGGTCAGTGCACAAACGGCGGCGATTTGAAGCGGATTGGATCGCATGACGGGAAGATAGCACCGCCCTCGCGGAGGCGCGAAGCAGAATTAGCGCCCGGAAAGGACGCGGTAATATACGCCCTCGATCTGCTCGGTAATGAGGTCCCAATTATAGGTTTCCCGGCAGCGCTTCAGGGCAATGGCGCCCAGATCGGCGCGCGCGGCGGCATCCGACGACAGATCGCCCAGCGCCGAGAGGAGCGCGTTGACGTCACCGCATCGGAAATACCGCGCCGCGTCGCCACCCACCTCGACGTTCTCGGGAATGTCGCTCAACACGAGCGCTTTCCCGTGTGCCATTGCCTCGCACACCGTGATGGGAAGCCCTTCCACGCGCGATGCGAGCACGTAGAACAACGCGTGCCCGTACAGCGCCTGCAGGCGCTCGCCAAAAACGTCTCCGGTGAACACCACGCGCTCGCGCGCCGAGCGTTCGAGTGACTCGGAATAGCTCGTGCGCGGCGTTTCCGAGCCGACGATCACGAGCTGCAGGGTGGTCGGCAGCTGGTTGAAGGCTTCGATAAGCGTATGCAGCTCGCGGTCGGGGATGATGCGTCCCACGGTCAGGATGTAGCCGCCGGGCTTGAGTCCCCACGGCGACAGGAGCGCGGCGTCGGGCGGCGTGGTGCAGGGCGCGGCGCCGTTGGGAATGTAGCTGGCCTCGATGCCGTGGGTGTTCTGCACGTGCGCCTGCATCAGCCGTGACACGGCGATGACGGCGTCACTGTGGCGGGCACCCACCGCTTCACCGCGGTGCAAGAGACCCCGCGCCCGCGTTCCCCATTTTACCTGGCGCCAGTCGAGCGCATGAAAGGTCGAGATGACGGATCGGCCGAATAGTCCCGCCACCGGAGCACACGACGCGGGCCCGATTCCGTGCAGGTGCACGATGTCGAAGTTGTGTCTGCACGACGCCTCCAGCGCACACAGGAGCGCATGGCTGGCGGCGTCGGTGTGCTTGCTGTGGAGGCTCGGACGGTATGCAAGGCGCACGCCGCGAAATTCGGGCGCGGCGCCGTTGACATGATAGCCTTCGGGATGCGGCTCGCCGTTGGTGCCGGGACGCAGCCGCGAACGGCAGAATGCCCATACCTCGTGGCCGCGTTCGACGAGTCTCGTCGCCACCGCTTCGACGTGCGTCTCCACGCCGCCGTAGCGCGCGGGAATTCCCTTCTGGCCGATCATCGCAATGCGAAGCGGCCGCATGCCGGTGCGCCGCGTCATGCGGCCCTTCGGCGCGTGATCGCGCGCTGGTAGACCGACTCGATGGCCCGCACATGGTTCGCGGCTTCGTGCGCGGCACGATGGGCGTTCCAGGCCGTCCGCGCGCGCGCTTTCCACTCGTCCGTGTTTTCCCACACGCTCCGGATTGCATCCGCAAGCGCAGCGGCGTCTCCGGCCGGCACGATGCAGCCGCCGGCGCGCCCCGCGAGCTCGGGCAGGCCCCCGCGGTCCGTGGCGATGACGGGCGCCCCGGCGCGCGCGGCCTCGAGGACCACCATGGGCGCATTCTCGGCCCACAGGCTGGGAACGACGAGGGCCTCGGTGCGGGCGAACGCGTGCTCGAGAATGGTTCGTCGCGCGTGGCCGGCGAAATACACGTTCCTCGCGGCCGACTTCTCGCATGCGAGGCGAAGCGGCGCGGCCATCGGGCCCTCACCGAAGATCACGAGCGGAACATCGCGGATGCGCGACATGGCCTCGACGAGCACGTCGACGCCCTTTTCCGCGCTCACCCGCCCCGCGTACATCACGAAGCGCGCGGGCAGGTCCGCAAGCAGACGCTGTTCGTCCTCCGAAAGCGCCTCCGGAACGCCGGCTTCGGGGCTCAACTGGGGAATGTGAATCACGCGTTCCGGCGCGATTCCGGAATCGACCATGACGTCACGCATGTACGCGCTGGGCGCAATGAAGCAGTCGACGAGATCGTACACACGCGTTCGCTTCTGCCAGTACGCTTCCGTGGCCAGCATGGCCGAGCGCGCGCGCGAGCCGCCGCAGCCCACCGTGACCGCATGATGGTAGCGCCCGCCGCGGCAGCGATAACACGGCTCACCGTGCGCGAACATGCCGTAGCTCGGGCACACCAGCTTGTAGTCGTGGAGTGTCATCACCACCGGGACACCGCGACGCGACAAGGCCGCAATGATCGAGGGCGTCAACTGGTGGTAGATATTGTGCATGTGCGCAACGTCCGGAAGGCGCTCCGAGAGGAGCGCATCCAGCCGGCGCGCCGCCTCACGTGACCATACAAAATTGAGGAGCGCGGGCACCGAAGCGGGACGCAGGGGGCCGTCATAGTCGCGCTGCGGCACGAAATATCCGCTCTGCTGCGACGGCCGGTTGTTCGGATGCGCCATGGAGAAATGCAGCAACTCGTGCCCCCGCCCGGTGAGCGCGTCGCACAGCGCGAACATGTAGCGTTCGCTGCCGCCCTTCTCGAAGAAAAACTTGTTGGCCTGGAGAATGATCACACGCGGCCGGCCCGACTGCACCGGGGCGTTAACGGGAGAGGTGCGACCTGACTTTTTCGCGCGCGATCCACCCCAGCGCGCGCGGCAGGTTCTTCTTGAGCTCGGAGCGCGCCGTGCAGATCATCCAGCACTGCTCGCAGCCGGCGATCTCGCGCCGCACCTGGGCGGCCTGTGACGACTCCCACAGCGACTCGAAGGAGGTGCCCTTGAGGTCTCCCATCGGCGATGGAATGGTCAGACACGGATACACGATGCCTTCCGGCGCCAGGTAGAAAAAATCGATGCCGGCGCGGCACTCGAGGAGCCGCTTCTTCTCGCGGTTGAACACAAGCGTGCCGGATTCGAAGTACGCGCGCAGCCAGCGCTTGGGGTGATAACTGCGCAGCTCGTGGTTCATCACGTAGCCGAGCGCGTCGTAGAGCGTCTCGTTGGAGACGTCCTGGTTCACCTGCGTGGAAAAATAGATCTCGGAGTTCTGCGCCACCGCGGTGGTGAACTGGACGCCGATCTGGTTGGCGTAGTCGTACACCTGGCGCATCTCGTGCACGTTTTCGTTCATGGCCGTAAAGCCGATGCGGATGTTTGTGAAGCCGCGCTCGCGCAGCTGCTTGAGCGTCGCGGTGGCGTTCTCCCACGCGTGCTTCACGCCGCGAATCTTGTTGTGCGTCTCGCCGATGCCGTCGAGCGACACCCCGACGCCGATGTTGGGAATGGTCTTGCGCAGCTCTTCCATGGCCGCGACGATCTTGTCGGTGCGAAATCCGTTTGTCGACACGACGATGCGCGGGTTGCCGCACTTGGCGTGGATCACCTTCACGATGTCGACCACGTCGCTGCGCATGAAGGCCTCGCCGCCGGAAATATTGATGTCCTTGAGCGACGACGGAACCTTGGCGTAGTCGTCGATGGAGAGGAATTCCTGCGGCTTGAGCTGCCAGATGTTGCACATCTCGCAGCGCGCATCGCAGCGATAGGTGAGCGCAATGATGGCGTCGGTCGGATAACCGGGCGCGGGCTCGTGTGTCGAAGTATGGCGCGGGTCCTGGATCATTGGGCTTCTTCCGGTTACGCCGTCATCACTTCATCGAACAGCTCGAGGTAACCGTTCGTGGTCCGGTCCACCGAGTAATACGTCTCTACGCGCTCGCGCGCAAGTTCCGCGCGCCGGGAGGCCGCCAGCGGATCGTCGAGGACGGCGGCGATGGAGCGTGCCAGCTCGTCCACGCTTCCCGGTGTTACCACGAGACCGGTCTCGCCGTCGATCACGACCTCGGGGACCGAGCCCGCCCGCGACGCAATCACCGGGATGCCGCTCGCCATGGCTTCCAGCACGGACAACGGAAGCGTCTCCACCACGTTGTGCGATGGCAGCAGCACCATGTCACTGGCATGCAGCAAGCGCGCCACGTCGCGCCGGAAGCCCAGGAATTCGACGCTCGTCTCGATTCCCAGCTGCTGCGCCTGGGTCCTCAGCGCTTCGCGTCGCGGTCCGTCTCCGGCGAAGAGGACGCGTACCTTCTTTCCGCGCGCTGCCAGCACCGCGACGGCGCCCAGCACGACCTCGTGCGCCTTTTCCGGTCGCAGCGCGGCGATCATGCTCACCACGTTCTCGCCGGCACCGAGGCCCAGATGCTCCCGCGCCTCACGCCGCCCTTCTGCGCTGACGGCGGGCCAGGCGGAGAGATCGATTCCATTCGCGATCACGGCAATGCGCTCGTGCGGAAGTCCCGTCACCTGCGCCAGGTAGCGCGCGTGCGTTCGCGACACCGCGATCACGCGCGTCACGAACTCCACCAACACACGCTCGCGACTTCCGAAGCTCGGCCGGGTGCGTCCGTTGGCGCCCACGAGGCCCGTCGAGTGCGACGCGATCACCGATGCCGGCGTGCCGGCGATGAGCGCGGCGCCTCTTCCCAGCCACATCGCATCCATGTGATCCATGGACCAGAACAGCCCGGGACGGAACGACGAAAACGATCGCGCCAGCCGGAGCGCGCCGGCGGGATCGCGCCGGTACCGGCACATGTGCTCGGCACCCGTGAATCCTTCCGCGAACAGATCGCGACCGATCACGCCCGCGTCGTGCAGGAAGAACAACCGGACATCGTAGCGGTCTTTCGGCAGGCGGCGCAGGACGTTGCCGGTGACGATTTCGGCGCCGCCCACGCCGAAGGTCGAAGCGACTACGGCTATCCGGCGTTTCTCCACCGTGCGCTACGCGCCTCCGGTGCTCACGGGCTCCACGTCGATGACGCGGCCGCCCTCACGAATGGAAGCTACCGCGGCCTCGAGCACGCGCACCGTCTCGAGACCGTGCGCGCCCGAGCTGCGCGGTTTCACGTTCTTCTCCACGCAGTCGACGAAGTGCTGGCACGCCACCTTGAGCGGCTCGGCGTCGTCGAGGCGCGGGATCAGAATGTCGCCGTAGCGGTACGACAGATTGAATTCGCCGAAGGTGTCGTAGTGCGGTGTCACCGTGACACCCTTGTCGTAGATCCGGATCTTCTCCAGCGCGCTGATGTCGTCGTACACGAGCATCTTCTTCGAGCCCACGACGGTGGTGGAGCGGATCTTGTTGGGGTTGAGCCAGCTGACATGGATGTGCGCCAGCACGTTGCCGGGGTAGCGCAGATTGATGAACGCCACGTCCTCGACATTCTTGCGGATCGAGCAGCTGGCCTGGGTTGTCACCGATTCCGGCATGCGGTCGAGGATATAGTTCAGTATCGAGATGTCGTGCGGCGCCAGATCCCACACCACGTTCACGCGCTCCTGGAAGATGCCCAGGTTCACGCGCGTCGTGCTGACATAGAAGATCTCGCCCAGCTCGCCCGAGTCGATCACTTCCTTGATCTTGTTGACCGCAGCCGTGTACACGAAGGTGTGCCCCACCAGAAGCACGCGAGCGGCTTTCTCGGCCTCCGCCACCATGCTTGCGCCCTCGGCGGACGACAACGCCAGCGGTTTTTCCACGAACACGTGCTTGCCCGCGCGCAGCGCTTCGATGGCGAGCTTGCAGTGCGTCTCGGGCGGCGTTGCCACCACCACGGCGTCCACGTCCTTGTGCGCGAGCACGCGACGGTAGTCGGTCGTGGTTTCCAGCTTGGGATAGAGGCTGCGCATGTGCGCGAGCCGCTCCTCGGAGAGGTCCGAGCAGATAACGACGTCGGACCCCTTGAGGTGAGAAAAATTACGAATCAGGTTGGGGCCCCAATAGCCGCAACCGATCACACCGATGCGAATCAACGGAGTTACTCCTGTGTGTGAAACTGGAGGATCAATATCCGCCCAGGCCGAACAACATCACCGGCACCGTGCGGGCAATGATCTTCATGTCGAGAGCGAGCGACCAGTTCTCGATGTAATACAGGTCGAGCATGACCATCTCGTCGAACGGAACGGTGCTGCGACCGCTCACCTGCCACAGGCCGGTCAGCCCGGGCTTCACGGCGAGACGTCCGCGGTGCCATTCCTTGTAGTGGGCGAGCTCGTAGGATAACGGCGGACGCGGTCCCACCAGCGTCATCTCGCCGCGGAGAACGTTGATGAACTGCGGCAACTCGTCGAGGCTCGTCTTGCGCAGGAAGCGGCCGATTGCGGTGACGCGCGGATCGTTCTGCAACTTGAACACGCGCCGGTCGCCCTCTTCCGACATGAGACGGCCCTTGATGAAGTCTTCGGCAAAGCTCCGGTGCTGGGTGTCGCTGTTGTCCACCAGCATGGTGCGGAACTTGTAGAACTTGAAGACGCGTCCATCCTGCCCCACACGCTCCTGCACGAAGAGCACGGGGCCCTCCGACGTGAGCTTGATCAGGGCGGCGATGAGCATGTAGAAAGGCATTCCCACGAGCGCGATCATGAGGGTGAACAGGATGTCGAAGCCGCGCTTCGCCCATCCTCCGCCGCGCGCTTCGTCCGTCAGGGGGATGACGGGAGAGGCGCCGCGTACGGCATCGGTCGCGTACAGGGGAATGACCTTCTGTTCGGAGTATCTGAACGCTGCAAGATTCTTCTTCACGGCTGCTGACCTCGAATCTGGTGGGTGCAATTCAAACGGATACTTCGACTCGAGACAAAACATCGGCCACCACGTCGACCTGGTCGTCTGTCAGCTCCGGAAAAACGGGCAACGAGACTAGCTGGTCGGCTAGCGTCTCACTCACCGGGAATTTCCCCGCCTTCGCGAGGTGTGCGTACCCCGGCTGCCGATGCGCGGGAGGAACGATATGCTTGCCCCAACCGATCCCCGCCGCGTTGAGCGCATCCTGCACCGCGCGCTGGCGCGAGTGCCGGACGGCAAGAATGTGAAACACGGGCTCCGTACCGTTCACGCGGGACTGAAACGCGAATTCAGTGCCCTCGAGACGGTTGCGGTACTTCTCTGCAATGGCGCGCCGGCGTGCATTCCAGCGCTCCAGGTGCGCGAGCTTGACGTTCAGGACGGCAGCCTTCAGCGTGTCGAGCCGGTAGTTGTATCCGACTTCCGGAAAGACGTTGGGCTGATACTGGCCGTGATGGCGCAAGGCGCGCATGCGCTTCGCGAGCTCCGGATCATTCGTCGTCACCGCGCCGCCGTCGCCGACGGTGCCCAGGTTCTTGGTGGGATAGAACGAGAATGCGGCCGCGGTTCCGAGGCCGCCCGTTCTCTTCCCCTTGTACGTCGCCCCGTGCGCCTGGCAGGCATCCTCGATGACCGCAATGCCGTGACGCTTCGCGATCGCATTGATGGCGTCCATGTCGCAGGGCTGCCCGTACAGATGAACCGGAATCACCGCTTTCGTGCGCGGCGTGATCGCTGCTTCGAAGCGCGCCGCGTCGAGACAGAACGTGGCCGGATCCACATCGACGAGCACGGGTGTAGCGCCCGTGTACACGATGGACTCGACCGTGGCGATGAACGAATTGGGAACCGTAATGACTTCATCTCCAGCGCCCACATGGGCGGCGAGGAGGGCGAGATGAAGCGCGGCAGTGCCCGAGCTCAAACCGATGGCAAATTCACAGCCGCAGTAGCGGGCGAATTCGCGTTCGAACTCCTCCAGCGATGATCCTAGAATGAAATCGCCGCGGGCGATCGTCTGCGTGACGGCCGCGGTGATTTCATCGTGCAGATCTCGGTGTTGCAGCGTTAGGTCCAGGAAAGGGACCCGTTGCTTCTGCCCCATCGATGACACCCGGAAATGTCCTTACGTTTGGAGACCAGACCCCTGACGCGAGCCAGTTGATTTTAGCACAGTTACGGAGGCCGCTTCCAGTCGATTTTCTGCTCTGAAGCCCTAAAAAGCCCCTAGGGAAACGACTGGGAACGTCTACTCGGTGAGGCGTGTGCGGACGAGATCGCGGATGCCCTCGGAGCGAGCTTGAGGCCCGTAAACACGATAGATATGGGCTTTGGCTTCGCGCGCGAGGGACTGGCCCAGGACGGGATCGGCGAGGAGCCGTTCGATATGGGCCCGGTAATCGGCGGGCGTAGGGGCAACCAGCAGGTGCTTCTCCGGCTCGAGGGACATGCCTTCGACGGCCACCGGCGAAGCCACCACGGGAATACCGGCGGCCATCGCTTCCAGAATGCGAATGCGCAATCCCCCGCCGTAGCGCAGCGGCACCACCAGGCATGCCGCGCGCGCGTAGAACGGCGCGACATCGCGCGCATGACCCGCCACTTCCACATGACGCAACGCTCCGAACCACGACAGCGATTCCGGAAGCGCACCACCGACCACGGTGAATTGAATTCCATCGATGGAAGCGAGCAGCGGATACACGTCGGTTGCGAAATACGCGAGTGCGTCGCGATTGAACGCAGCGCCCATCGCACCGAGAAAGAGAATCTCGCGCGAGGTACGCGCATGGATGTCGGCGGCAAACTGTTCCTCGCCGAGACCGAACGGCATCACGTTCACCGATGGCGCACCGTTCGATAGCTTCTGAACCGCGCCCGCATCCCGCGCGGTGAGCGCCCACACGTGCCGCGCCGCGCGGTACGCGAGCACTTCTTCGCTGCGCTCGGTGTGCCAGCGTCTGAGCGCGGCCGCTTTCGCCACGAGACCTTTTTCCAGCACGGCGCGCTGCGCGTTCACGATCAGATCGATGTCGTGCGTGAGAAGCACGGTGCGCTCGCGATCGAAAACGCGCAAGAGCGGGTGCATCTGCCAGTATTCGAGGATCACCAGGTCGAAGTGCTCGTGCGCGAGCTCCCGGGCCGCGCGCACAACCGCGCCCGGACAGTCGTAAAGACTCTTGAGTGAGCGTCCGGTGAAAACCGAGCGCACCGAGTACGCGGCGCGATACGCCACGCGCGCCACGAAGCTCCGGCGGTTGCGCGGATACACGGTCACCACGCGCACACCCATCGCTTCGAGCTCCGCGACAGACTGCCTTTCCGACGCATCCAGAATGCGGGCCAGAACGGTGACGTCGTACTCGGGAAGCAGCGCTTCGATGATCGCGGCCGAGACCACACGAGTGCCCTGGCTGGGCGGCCACGGCAAAATGGGTTTCACCAGGAGAACCTTCGGGCGCGTGCTCATGCTGCGCCTCTGGCCGTGCTTCCGTTCACGAGCGAACGGTAGAGTGCCTGCATGCGCGCCGCCTGGATCTCGAGCGTGAACAGGCGCTCGAAGCGCGTGCGCGCGGCGGCTCCCATTTTTTCGCGCAGCGCCGCATCACCGAGACGGTCGAGCGCGTGCGCGATCTCGTCGATGCGCAGCGGATCCACGAGCACACCCGTCACACCGTCGTCGACCACTTCCGGAATTCCGAACACGCGTCCCGCGATGACGGGTCGCGCGCACGCCATCGCTTCCAGGAGCACGTACGGCAGCCCTTCCCACTCCGACGGCAGTGCCAGCACATCGCTGGCCGCGAGGATGGCTTCGGTTTCGGACGACGACCGCCAGCCCAGAAACGTCACCTGCGCGGCCAGTCCACGATCGGCCGCGAGCTGCCGGCAGGCCGCCTCGTCGCTCCCCGTGCCCGCCACCACGAGGTGCAGACTGGCGCGCGAGCCGGCCCTCGACATGGCTTCAATCAAGCGTCTCAACCCCTTGTGCGGAAGAATGTTGCCGACATAGGCGACGAGCACCTGCGAATCCTTGAGGCCCAGCTCCCAACGGCGCTGGGCGGCGTTCTCCACGGCGCCGAATGCGCGCGGGATGCCGTTCGCAACCACGCGGACCTTCCGGCTCGGGACCCCCTGCTTTTCGACGAGATATCCGGCGTTGGCGCGCGTCATGGTGACGGCCACATCGAGCGCGCGGTAACCGATCCGTTTGACGAGGGCGCGCTTCCACAGCGGCGGCACCATGGGCAGGTGCTCGGTGACGACGGTGCGCGCGCCGGTCGCGCGCGCGATCGGCAGTACGAGCCCGAACTGACCGTCGTACGGCCCGGGGACGTTCACGTGCACGATGTGCGGTGCCAGCGCATCCAGCGCGCGGTAAATGCGCCAGGCATCTGCCGGCACCCACGGCAGGCGCATCGGCACGCTCACCACACCGGTGCCGCGCCCGCGCAGTGCGTCGGCCCATTCGACAAGGCGCGCATCGCGCACATCGCGGCGCATGAGCACACTGGTCGCAAACGCGCCTCTATCCAGCGCCGAGATCAGGCGCGAGATGTAGAGCTCGGCGCCGCCCAGAAACGGCGCATCGACGACATAACAGATCCGGATCATGGCGCTGCGCCCGTCAACTTCCCCACCACGCTGAGCGAGCCGCACGCCTCTCCCGAGTAGTGGTCACGGTTGTACAGGATGTCGCGAAGGTGAAAATTCGGCACCACGGTATCGTAAGCGACTGCCACACGAACGTCATAGCGTCCCTGCCTGGCGCCGGGCGGAACCACCACCGGAAAGGTTTCGCACAGATCGAATCCGACCGGCCACAAATCGACGTCGTACACGCCGTGGCCCGGAAGCAAATCGGCGCGAAAGCGCGTGCGCACGCCGCTCCTTCCGTCGCCGAGGCGCCGCACGATCTTTTCGCCGGGATATTCGCGCGCGCGCTCCAGCGTCTCATGATCGAAGCGCACGTGCATCAAGAGCGGCAATTGAAAGCGCGCGGGTGCGTCACGACGATACCCCAGCGTCACCTGCACCGTGTCACCCGGCATGGCATTCGACGGCGAGACCGAGAGACCGCGTATCACGAACTCGTCGCCGGGAGCATTCACGCTGCACGGTTGGAGCGACGGCGATCCCACGCGCACCGGCTGGTCCTGCACCGACCACGACCAGTCCACGGGAGCGCCGGTCTCGAAGCGATAGATGCGGGCGCCGGCCACCGTGTCGATGAGCGCAAACGCCTGCGACATGGCTTCCATGCGGGCGAACGTGGCCGGGTACTGCGGGCGCGACCAGCCGGACATGAAACGCGACGCACCCGGCGGCGGATTCGGATTCACGATCACGTACGCAACATGGAAGCGCCTGCATGCGTTCACCGCTTCGTTCGGCATCACGTAGGGCGAGAGCACGTCGCGCACCGCCCGGAGCCTGTCGACGGCAAACGGGTCACGAGGGGTGGCGTGCTGCCCCTCCACCGCGACAACGCGCGCCGAGGTAACCGCGGAGAGCGCGTACGACGTCGCTGGATCGGAGAGGAGCACCGCGTTGGAGGGCAGCTCACGGATGGCATCGCGCAACGCGGGCGCAACCGGAGCTCCGGAACGCGCGGGCGCCTCTGACTGCGCGCGGACCTCGCGCGCGAGCGATCGTGTCGCCGGTCGCGCGAAAATCAAAAGCCACACCAGAGCGGCCGGGATACCGATCAGCAGTGCACCCCGGTGCCGGCGCCGCACGCCCTGTGCCAGCCACACGGCGCAGGCAACGATGGCCGCGTAGACGGGCACGTTGAGCAATGTGCGAAACACCATGTAGCTGCCGCGCGCAAAAAGCGGCGTCGCCACCCATGGGACGAACGCGAGCACAAACGGAATCGCGGCCATGGCCGTGATGGCGCGTGCATCGGCACGATGGCGCCACACCGGCGCCAGAACCGGTATCAGCGCGAGACCGCCGAGGAAAAGCATTCCCTGCAGTCGCAGAATTTCCATCGGGCTCACGACGAACCACTTCGATGTCACGAACAGGACGCCCTGCGTGTGCGCATGGATCGCATTGGTGCTGCCGCCGAGATCGAACATGCGCAGAGCGCCGCCGAGCGCCACGCCGGCTGCAAGCGCGAGTGCCACGCGCATGCGTTCTGTGCGCTCGATGCCCCACGCTGCGCCCACGCACACCAGGGTGGCCGCGAGCACGAGCACATGAGCGGCCACACCAATGTGCACGAGCACACCACCGGCGGCGAGTACCAGCCAGACCGGCCAGCGGGTATCTGCGCGAACACCGGACAGCACCATCGCGCCCAGCATCCAGCCCCACATGGCAGCGACACTCTCGCCGTGCGCGCTCGAGGTCGCGAAACGAAACGGATTGCCATGAAACGTCAGCACCGCGAGCGCGGCGGCGGCGATGGCAGCCGCGCGTGAGGTGAGAAACGCGGCGTTGAACCCACACAACGCCAGCACCGCGGCGGGAAACATGAGCACGTGCAGCCAGCGCCACACCACCACCGGTTCGGTGGCGGAGAGCGCGGCCGTGAACGCCATGACCGGGTGCAGGGCGCCTTTGCGCGGGTCGGAGTAGCTCGCGCCGGCGGGCGCATCCGCGGGTATGACAAGCACACCGCCGGGCCGCAGCGAATCCTCGCTCAGGATGCGGCGTACATATCCGACGTGGTCGAGGCTGTCGTCCCCCACCGAAACGCGCTGCGGAATTACGGCAGCGAACAACAGACACGCGCCAATGACCGCCGCCAGCGCTCGCGACACGCGCACACGCTCGCCTTCGGCGCCCGCGCGCAGAAGCGGCGCGACGGCGGCGGCCGCATAGAGGATGAGAAAGAGCCAGGTGGTGGCGGTGGCGTAGACATGAAACGGCGCGCGCGCCAGCACGAACCCGGCGCTCCACAACGCGACGAGCGAGAGCCAGCCCAGAAAAGCGACCACGGCGCCGAGGTAAGAATTGTCGATGGGAACGCGACGGCGGATGGCACCGTGCACGAAGAGCGCAGGAAGCGCGAGCACGACGATGAGAGCAACCGCCGCGCGCAGCGATTCGGGCAGGCCTCCTCCGAATCCCGCCGCCATGGCGCCGAACCCAAGCAGTCCGGCGGTGGCCGCGAATCCGGGACGACGCCTCACGCGAATCGTTTCTTCACCAGGAAGAACAGATTGTGGAAACCGTCCCGCCACTTCTGCAACTTCACTTCACCGATGCGCGGATGATAATTGATGTGGTACTCGCCGAACCTGACGCCCTGCGCGCGGATCGCTTCGATCTTGATCTCTTCCGAAAACGCCATGCCGTCCGAGGTGACCTTGAGTTTCCGGTAAACCGGCGAGCGGTAGATCCACATGCCCGACTGCGAATCGCGCACGGGCTTTCCGTACAGCACCGCCATGCCGATGGTGAGCACGCCGTTGCCGATCTTGTTGGAGAAATTCATGGCGCGCGGATTCTGCAGGGGAAAACGCGACGCGCTGATGAAGTCGAGCTTGCGATCCTCCAGATGGTCCACGATCTCTGCGATCTGTTCCGCCGGATAGGTGCCGTCGCCGTCGAGTGTCACCGTGATATCGCCCGTGACCGCCGGCAATCCGGCCTGATAGGCGGCGCCGTAGCCCTTGCGCTTCTCGAACACCACGCGCGCACCGAGCGACTTCGCCACTTCCGACGTGCGATCCGTGCTGTTGTTGTCGACGACGATGATCTCGTCGACGATGGGCGGCAGCATGCCGATGGTGTGACGGATTCCGTCCTCTTCGTTGTAACACGGAATCACCACGCTGATTTTTAGACCGCGATGCATTCGTTACCTTTCACGTCCGAGATAACGCGCCAACCGCGCCGCCGCCGGCAGCGGTACGGAGCGGAGCGCCGCGAGCTCGCTGCCCTGGAAGATACCGGCCGCGCGATACGTGACGGGCAGGATCGCCAGCGCCACCAGAGCCGCCGCCACGAACCCCACCGTGCCGCCCACCCAGTGCAGGATCGCGATCACGACCAGACACGGCGCGCAGGCCGCCACACAGCGCAGGATGAACCCGAATGGAATCGAGATGCCGGGGATGTGCCGTTTCACCACTGTGTAATAGAGCACGGGCTGGGCGGCGATGGCCAGCGACACCGGCACCATGGCACCCGGCACACCGAACTTTGGAATCAGGATCAAATCGAGACCAACATTGATAACGGCGAGTACACAATAGATTAGCAGATTGAGCGAGGTTTTTTCCAGAACGTACAGCGCCATGGAGAGCGGCGTGGAAAGAAACGATACCGTGAAGATCACGAAGAACAACTGCGTGGGCAGCGCCGCGGGCTGCATCTCGGCGCCGAAGAGCACCGGCACCGCGCGGCCCGCCAGCAGGGCGCCCAGCACGCACAGCGGTGTGCACAGCGCGAACAGCATGCGGTAGTAGCGCTGTATGGCGCCCGCGAGGCGCGCCGGGTCGCGCGCATATGCTTCCGACATGCCGGCCATGACCAGCGGCCACACCGTGCCGGGCACGAATTCCAGGATGGTTTGCGGCAGGCGATACGCGAGGTCGAAGTATCCCGTTTCCTCCGGGCTTCGAAAGTGCGCGAGCATCAGCGTCTCGGACTGGCGCCACACGATGAGATTCAGGATGCCGATGGCTGCAAACGGGAGCGAATAGCGCCAGAAGCGTTCGACGGAAACGGTTTCGCTCGAGGTTTGCGGACCCCAGTCGAGCGCCGCGCGCAACCGCGGCCACACCATCGCGCACGCGAGCGCATTCCCCGCCGCGGCCGCCACCAGCACGCCCACCACCCCCCAGCCCAGATGGAGCGCCGGCACCACCACCGCGATGTAGACCACGTGGCTCGCCAGCGACGCCGCCGACATGCGCGCGGTGTCGTAGGTGGCGTTGAGCACGTTGGAGCACAGCGCGAACAAGACTTCGAAGAGCGAGAGCCCGATGCCGATGGCGCAGAAGGTGCCCAATCCGGGTGTCTTCAAAATGCGTTCAAGTGAAGTCTTGAACACGAACGACAGCCCCAGCAACAATATCCAGGCGACAATGTGCACAATGGCAACGCGTCGCACGAGAATACGCGCGCTTTCGCGCGCGTTTCGCACACGCAACGCGGGCAGAAAGCGCAGGAGCGCCTGGCCCGTTCCGAAGCCCGCCACGAGTGTGGCGAACATCAACACCGAGCGCACCGCGCTCAGCACACCGTAGTCGTGGTCACCCAGGCCGCGCACCACCACGATGCTGCTGGCGAATCCCAGCAGGAAGCGTCCTGCGCGCGCGCCCACCGACCATGCCATCGCGGTGCCGATGCGTTGCGACGTGCTTTCCATCAGTGTCTCGCGCGCACGATTCGCTGCAGGTGCGACTTGAAGCCCAGGATCGATGCCGGCGCCGGCATGGGCGCGTCGGTCATGAACACGCCGCGCGAAAACCTGTCTTCGGGGTGGTAGCCGTGCATGGCGGCGATGCGGCGCGCGCCCATGAAGCTGGGCACGATCAACACGCCGGGATCGGCGAGAAAAATATCGTCTCCATAGGATCCGTCCGGAAAGTAGCAGCCGAAGGCGCGCAACTGCGGCGCGTCGAGACGACGGCCCTTGCCCTCCAGCGCCAGGGTCACGGCATCCGCCACGCCTTCCCCGCCCCACGTGCGTGCCATGGTGGAATCGAAGAACGCGAGATAATCGCGGCCGACCTTCCATCCGTGCTTCGCGAGCGTCTGCCACACGTCGACGGTGTCGGTGACATCGGTCATGCCATGATCGCTGAGCAGAACGATCTCGAGCTCCACGTCGTTCGCGCGCGCCGCGTTCTTTACGGCGTCGAGAAATGCCGTGTAGGCGGCGAGCCGCTCACCCACCGACGCGTGAAAGATGCCCACCCGGTGCATGAGCGAATCGAGCTCGGCCGTGTACACGAACAGCACGTCGTAGGGCTGGGACAACGCCGCCACCGCCGCGCGCATGTTTTCTCCCTCGCCGGTGCGGTAGTCCCACAGTTGATAGCGGATTCCCTCTGCATGCATCCAGTCGAACACGGTTTCGCGCGCAAGACCGCCGGGACGGAACGGATCGCCGGTCTGCCCCAGGTCGAAGCGATGCAGGAGGTGAGCGGGAATCTCGTAGAGATCGTAGTACGATTTGACAGCGCCGCGCCGGTCGAGCCAGCGCCGGATGTACTTGCGCGCGCGCCAGTCGACCTTGTGCGGGAGAGGCGGAATCCAGCGCAGGGATTGGAATGAGCCTGTCGCGTCGGAGCGGCGGAACATCGCCCACGAGCCGTGCTCCGCGGGCGTGGCGCCGGAAAGAAGACTGGGGATGGCAGCCGCGCTGTAACCCAGAACCGTGCCCAGGGACGCGCGCGTGCCGAAGTGCTCGCGGCCAAAACCGAAATGCTCCGCGATCTCCCAGCCGAGCGCGTCGACAAGAAATACCAGGGTGACCGGACGTGACATGGACTATGAAACCGCCGCGTGCATGTCGCGAACGCGCTCCTCGAGCGAGCCCTGGAACTGGAATCGCGCCGTCAGCCCGTCCACGTAATCAAAATGAGAGTCGATGCGCGACTCGCCGGTGCCGTCGGATGCAAGAGTCCCGACGAGCGCATGGAGACGCAGCGCATCCATGGGCGAACGGCGCGCAAGCAGCGGGAGCGCCAGCGCGATGCCCGCGAAGGGCCGCCCGAGACGGCGCTGCAGACGCATGACGTCGCGAGCGTTGTCGACCCACGCTCCGGCGCGCGAACGCCGCGCCACGAGCGACGCCGGCGATCCGGTCGTGTTCAGAACGCGCGGCGCCAGCACACGCCACGCCTCGCACAGCGCATCGCGCGCGCGGTCTCTTTCCGTGTCCGTTCCCGGCCCGTCAATCCACGCGCCGAAATCACGCACGGCATCGAACGCCCGGGAGACCCGCTCGCGCACGCGTGCGTCCATGGTTGCCGGCGGCCGGTCGCGAAAACGTTCCGCCCGCTTCGCGAACGCGGCCTGAAACGATCCCTCCACGATGGCGTGCGCCGAGTACACATCGAGCTGTGCCTTGAGAGCCTGCGCGCGGCCCAGCCTTCCTGCGGCGCTGCTGTGACCGGCGGCGAATTCCCACAGACGATTTTCGATCAGGTACAACCCTTCCTCCGCGGGAATGCGGGTGGCGCTCCGCCCCTGGAGCCCGCGTGGAATGGATTCATCTCCGTAGAGCATCAGGTGTTGCGTGTCCAGCTCCACGGTACCGGGGCGCAGCGGCTGTCCGGCCAGATCCGCGCGCGTGTAGACACCGATGTCGGGGCTGCGCAGAAAGCTGGCTTCGGGAGACGCGGCGAGCTTCGCCGCCACCCCGGCACTCTCACGCAGCGCCGGGAGCGTGTCATCCCGCGCGGCCACGACGTACAGATCGATATCCGAGTACACCTCGAGCTTGCCGTCGATCGCGGCCGCCCACACTTCGCCCCGGCCCAGGCTTCCCCCCGCGAAGATGCTCGCAATGGAACCCGCGGGGGCATGGGACACCAGCTCGCGCGCAAGCGACGCCGCGCGCTCGCGCTGTATGTCGAGCGCGGATCTCACCGGGCGAATCCGTTCGCGGCGCGCACGCGCCGTCTACAGACGTTTGTAAATGAAATAGGGAATGTAATAGCGCTTCCGGTTGAGGACGACACCGAGCACACGTCCCTGGAATTGCTGGATCTGTTTGACCGACCGTTCAACGGTTTCACGTTTCGTGCGGCCGGAGTGTACCACCAGCACGGTTCCATCAACAAAGGGAGAGAGCGGTGTTGTCTCCGGGCACACCACGACCGGCGGCGCGTCCACGATGACGGTGTCGTACGTGCGCAGCGCTTCTTCGACCAGATGGGGGAAGGCGCGTTCCAGATTGATTTGGATCTGGGTGGCATCGGCGCTGCCCGCGTGCATCACGTCGAACGATTCTCCCGCCGGGCGGGAAACGAGTGACGCGAGCGAACGCCGCGCCGCGAAGTAATCCGTCACACCTTCGTGAGTGCCGAGTCCCAGGCGCGCAGCCAAAGCCGGTGTGCGTGCATTGAGCTCGACCAGCAGCACGCGGTGCTCGTTGTGCATGGCCATGAGGCGCGAATATGCGATCGCCAGCGTGGTGACACCCTCGCCGTGCATGGCCGAAGTGAACATCAGCACGCGACCGCTCTTTTTTTCCAGCTTGGATTCGATGGAGTTGCGCAGAATCCCCAGCTCGCGCAGCATTTCCGCCGGGAACGCGTCGGCGCCCACGGCCGGCGTCGACCCCGGCATCGCGGGCAAGGGTGACATCGGGGCAACCGGCGCCGGCGCTTCGCGATGCGGCAGGCGGGTGATGGGGGTGGCGGCGTCCCGCGCCGGTGGCGGAGACACGGCCTCCAGCGCAGTGGGCGCAGGATTCGATTGTTCCTGCTTCTTGCGCCGCTCGGACTCGGCGCGGCGCAGCGCGTCGAACATCTTGCTCACGCCGCACCTCCGTTCACGACGCGGCGCGGAGTGCTCGTGCTGACCAGCCCGAGCTCGTGCGCGCTGGCAATCATCACGTCGGCGTCGATGGCGCGCGATTTCTGGAGGTAGGCGTGCAGGAGTGCCCGGTCGCACAGCATGTTGACCAGGCGCGGCGTGCCCATGGTGTAGTCGAACACCTCGTCGATGGCACTCTCCGAGAACACCAGTTGTCCGTTGGCGAGACCGGCCACCGCGAGGCGGTAGCGGATGTAGCGATACACTTCGTCGCGCGAGAGAAGCTGCATGCGGCACACGCCGGGAATGCGCTGCCGAAGCTGGCGCAGGTCGTCGCGCTGCAGGATGTCGCCCAGCTCGGGCTGCCCTACCAGAACGATCTGGATCAGCTTCTGCTGGTTGGTCTCCAGGTTGGAGAGCATGCGCAATTCTTCCAGCACGTCGGGCGAGAGATTCTGCGCTTCATCGATCACGAGCACCGGATTCTGGTTCTCGGCATAGCGCTTGATCAGGAATTCGTTGAGCTGCGAGAGCATGACCACTTTCGACTCGCTCTTGATCTCCACGCCGAAATCGGTGAGGAGCATGAACAACATCTCGCGGAAATCGACGCGCGTGTTGATCACGAACGAGACCTCGAGACACGGGTGGAACGTCTGCACGAATGCGCGCACCACCGTCGTTTTCCCCACCCCCACCTCACCGGTGAGCGCGAGAAATCCCTTCTTGAGGAAGATCCCGTGCGCGAGATACGCCAGCGCCTCGCGGTGCGCGCGGCTCTTGTAGAGGTAGCGCGGGTCCGGCGTGGTGCCGAAGGGATTCTCCCGGAGTCCAAAGAATGCTTCGTACATGACTATCCTGCCGCCGCCTTCTTGCGGCGCGAGCGCGCCAGGCCCGTGTCGGCGATGGTCGCCAGCACCGGCACTTTCAGATACTCCTCGGCCTCGGCGCGGCTCTTGACCGAATGATCCATGCTCTCCAGGAAGAACGCGATGCCCAGCCCCACGATGATCGAGAGCAGCGGTCCCAGCGCGAGGCGCACGTAGTCGCGCGTCTTCTTGCTGTACGGATTGCTGGCGCGGGAGAGGATGGTGACGTCCTCCTCGGGACTGCCGACCGCGGTGATCTGTGCCGAGGTCTGCTGCTGGATGAGGTTCTTCTCGCTGGTCTCCAGCACCGCGATGTTGTTGTCGATCTCCGCCAGCTGTCGCTCATGGTCGGGCACCGTGGCGAGCTCCTGCTTGGCCCGGTTCAACTCCTCGAACACGGCGGAGCGCTTGGCCTGCGCTTCCTCGAGGCTCCCTTTTTCCACCTTGTAGGCGTTCTCGACCTCTTCCTTGAGGTTCTCGTGGAGCTCCGCAATCTGCGCGTTGACGGAGATCACATCCGGGTGCTTGTCCGTGTATTTCTGCGTGAGCTCTTCTTTCGTCATGTTGAGCTGCTGCAGGTTGAACTTGATGTTCTGCACCACCGCCGACTGCAGCACATGCTGCGAAACCGAGAAGGAAAGCTCCTTCTCCAGCTCCGCCCCCGACTTCTGCGACAGCATGGCCAGGTTGTCCGTGCGCAGTTTCTGCGAGCTCACGTCGCCGTCGAGCTGCGAGAGGTTCGTTTCCAGCCCGCCGATCTTGTTGAGGAGGAAGCGGCTGGTCTCATCCGCGCCGAAGAACTTCTTGTCGTTCATGAAGCGGTTGCGTTCTTCGCGCGCCTGCACCAGCTCCGCGCGCGTGTCATTGAGCTGGTTCACGAAGTAATCGCTCACCGGCGGCGGCGCGTTGTTCTCGCGGTAGAACTCGCGGAACGCGTCCGTCGCGACGTTGCAGCCGAGCTTGCAGATATCGGGACGGGGATCGCTGTA
>DATNGX010000025.1:0-12717 GCA_035605755.1 Candidatus Krumholzibacteriia bacterium | reverse complement strand
CGTGTCACACGCAACGCAACATGATGACGGGTGCATTCACGGGCCCGCACCTGGGCGGCGCGACTGGATTCGAGAAGGACTCCACGGGACACTCGTGGTCGCCTCCCAACATCACATCGGATCCCACCACCGGCCGCGCGGGGATGATGAACGAGGATGGATTCGTGGCGCGGTTTCGCGCCGGGCGCATATTTGCCCATTCGCCCATGCCGTGGGAGGGATTTCGCAACCTGAGCGACGATGATCTGCGCGCGATCTACCGCTATCTGAAGACCGTGCCTCCCGTGCACCAGGATGTCGGCCCACCGGAAGTCATGGCGAAGAAATAGCCCGGCTTGTTACAAGCCCGGCGATTCGATGGAGCGCATGACGCGCGCCGCGAGCAGATCGGCCGGTGCGCGTGCATCGAGCACGAGCGTGGCGTGATCGCGGGTAGGATGAATGTGTTTGTCGTACATGGGGCGCACGCTGCGTTCGTAGTGATACACCACCGCGGTACGCGAACGCGAACGTTCGGCCTGATCGCGCTCGATGCGGCGCTCCAGGCACATCGTGTGGTCGAGAGAGAGAAACACGGATGTGGTGAAGAAGTTGCGCACCTCGGGCCAGTACAGAGCGTAAATGCCCTCGACCACCAGATTGGGAAGCGGATTGACGGTGCGACGGACGCGTGCGCGCGTGTGTGTCGCGTAGTCGTAAATCGGTTGTTGAACGGCGACTCCCGCCCGCAGCTGGTTCAGATGATCGATGATGAGATGGTGCTCGAACGCCGCGGGGTCGTCGACATTGAGCGCGTCTTCGGCAACACCGGCCTGGTCGCGATAGTACGCGTCGAGTGGAAACAGCACGGCGCCGCCGGGAAGGCGCTCGACGATGAGGCGAGCGAGCGTTGTCTTCCCCGAGCCCGACGGCCCGGCGATTCCCACCACGATTGGTTCCGGTTGCATGGCGCAATCCTAGCACGTGTGATAATCTGGGCCCATGTCGACTCACGGTGCATCGGGTGGGCGCGGCCCGGTGTTTGGCGATTTCGCCCGACGGGTTCCCGGAGGGCGGCATATCAGGCTGATCGCAGCGGTTGCCGCCGGGCTGGTGGTGGCGCTTGTCGTGTTCGCCGTCATGCGCAGCCAGCGGGTGGCGGAATTTGCACCACTCGCCGTGATTGATTCGCACGAGCCGCTCCAGGAGCTTCCCGTCCGCGTCGCTCAGGGCAAGGATCCCGTCGAGCCCGCTCACACATACGACGCCGTGCTCGATTTCTCGTCGATCAAAGCACTGGTGGTGGGCGTCGATCTCGACTATGTGCCCAAGGGTCTCCCGCGCTACGACGTTGTCATGCGCAGCTCCGACGGCTCGGAGAAATTTCGCGGACGCATTCTCGACACATATTTCAGCGAAGGTCGCTGCATGCTGAGGCTCTTTGCGAGTCGCTTCTCTGCCGGCGACTACACACTCGACATTGAAGGCTTCGACCCCGGCGCGACGGATGGCCGCGTGGTCGCCTCATCATGGTTCCAGGTGACCCACTGATATGAAAAAACTCTCCATCGGACACAGCCCCGACGCCGACGACGCCTTCATGTTCTACGGACTCGCCTCCGAGCGGGTGAAGATCGACGGCTACACCATCGATCACGTGATGGAGGACATCGAGACGCTGAACCGGCGCGCGCGCCGCGGCGAGCTCGACGTCACCGCGATCTCGGCGGCGGCCTATCCCGACGTCGCGCACCTCTACCGCATCATGTCGTGCGGGGCGTCGGTGGGACGCAAATACGGTCCCATCGTGCTCGCGCGTGAGCCCATGTCCGTCGACGCGCTGGCGGGCCGTCGCATCGCCGTCCCCGGCGCGCAGACCACTGCGTTCATGTTGTTGCGTCTGTATGTGCCGGGCGCGTTCACGCCGGTGATGATGAATTTCGACCGCATCATGGAAGCGGTGGCGAGCGGCGAGACCGACGCCGGTGTGATCATCCACGAAGGCCAGCTCACCTGGCAATCGAGCGGGCTCCACCGTGTGATCGATCTGGGCGAAGCGTGGATGAACGACACCGCGCTCCCCCTCCCGCTGGGCCTCGACGTGATCCGCCGTGGCTTCGACGACGCCCTCATGAAGCGCATCGCCCAGGCGCTCAAGGAAAGCATCGTGCTGGCGCGCACCGACGAAGATGCCGCCGTCGACTATGCGATGCGCTTCGGCCGCGGTCTCGACCGCGAAACGTGCCGGCAGTTTGTTCGCATGTACGTCAACGCCGACACCGTCGACATGGGCGATGAAGGCACCCGCGCCCTGGCCGAGCTTTACGACCGGGCCCAGAAGCGCGGCCTGCTCCCGACCTCTCCCCTCCTGGACATCCTCCGAGTTTAGAACGACTTAGCCTCGCTGAGGCCACCCGGCAGAGATTGCCTCTTGATGGAGTGATATCATATCGATATACTCACGCTATCTATTGGACTCGAGGAGGGTCTGTATGGTTACAACTGAAAAAGAACGAAAATCCATCAGTGGCTGGTTCATGCTGGCGATCCTGCTCATCGCGGGAGCGGCGCTCGCCTTCGCGCTGCATGAGATCGTTACGTCCAGCCCCGAAGGTCCCCACGCCGGCGAAATGGCTCTGTGGGTGATCGCCACCGGTCTATGGTCGTTCATGATGGGCGGCTTCTTCACGCTGCAGCCCAACATGGCGGCCGTGCTCACGTTGTTCGGCAAATACACAGGCACGGTGAAGGAGAACGGCTTTCATTGGGCCAACCCGCTGCTCAAGAAGAGCAGGGTGTCGCTGCGCGCGCGCAATCTGAACAACGAGCGCATCAAGGTGAACGACTCGCGCGGTAATCCGATTGAAATCGCGGCCGTCATCGTATGGCGCGTGAGCAACACCGCGCAGGCGCTCTTCGACGTCGATGAGTTCGTGCACTACGTGAGTGTGCAGAGCGAGTCCGCGCTGCGCCATCTCGCCAGCGAGTATCCGTACGACACCACCGAAGAGGGCCAGCTGTCGCTGCGCGGCAGCATGGACGAAGTGTCCGCGTCGCTCACCAAGGAGCTGCAGGACCGGGTCGGCAAGGCCGGCGTGCGCATCGAAGAAGCGCGCCTCAGCCACCTGGCCTACGCGCCCGAGATCGCTCACGCCATGCTGCAGCGCCAGCAGGCGGAAGCCATCGTGGCCGCGCGCACGCGTATCGTCGATGGCGCCGTGGGCATGGTGGAGATGGCGCTCGCGCGCCTCGACCACAGCACACAGGTCCGTCTCGATGATGACCGCCGCGCCGCGATGGTGAGCAATCTGCTCGTGGTGTTGTGCGGTGATCGTGCCGCGCAACCCGTCGTCAACACCGGGACGCTCTACCAGTAGAGGAATCGTGGCGGAGAGAAAATCATTTCTGATTCGTCTGCCCGCGGAGCTTTTGGACGAGCTCAACCGCTGGGCCAAGGACGATCTGCGCAGCGTGAACGGACAGATCGAATTCCTGCTCCGCGACGCGCTGAAGCGACATCGAGGCAAGGAGCTGCGACGGGATGAAGATCCGCCCGGCGGCGGCGAAAAGCCGGCGTGAAACAAGAGGGCCCGGCCACCACGCGGTGACCGGGCCTTCGCATTTCATTTGGTCAGGCTGTAAACGGTACGTGAGCTGCGAGGCGAATCAGGAGACATGCGCGTGTGCGCGCGCGGTATCCATGGCATGACGAATGCGGCGTGCGGCATCTTCGACGTGGTCATGATTGAACTGCTTCGAGAAGACGTCGCCGCCGACTCCCACTGCCACGGCTCCCGCTTCGACGTAATCGATGATGTCGTCGGCGGTGATGCCGTTGGTGGGAACGAGCGGAATTCCCGGAAGCGGTCCGCGCACAGCACGGATGTAGTTGGCGCCACCCAGGCACGCCGCGGGAAACACTTTGACGAGACGCGCGCCGTGACGATGCGCGGCGAGTATTTCAGTGGGTGTCGAAGTACCGGGCACGGCAAGCAACCCGAGACGGTGCGCCTCGTCGACCACTTCACGGTCGAATACGGGCGAGAGTACGAAACGACCGCCCGCTTTCGCGACGTTGCGCACGTCGTCCACAGTGAGCACGGTGCCGCCGCCGGCGATCGCTTCTCCCCCGTGAGCAAAGTGCGTGATGGCTTCGATCGCGCCCGGCGTGGTGAGCGTGATCTCGAGAACCTTGAGACCACCGCGTACCGCGGCGCTGCACGCCTCGATGAGCGGTGTGTCGGCGCCGAGGCGCACACAAAGAAAGACACCGTCCGCGAGGACATCGCGGACGGTGCTTTCGATCAGATCGTGTTCACTCATTGAGAATCAGCGCTTAGCTGCCGGCCTGCTTCTCGGCGGCCTTCTTGAGCTTGTCGTTGGCGTAGATCGCCACTTCGACGCGACGGTTGGCGGAACGGCCTGCCGCGGTCTCATTGCTCGCGATCGGCTGCGATTCGCCATAGCCCATGTCGGTGAAGCGCGACTCCATCACCTGCTTGCCGGCAAGATAATTCTCGACCGACTGCGCGCGCAATTTGGACAGCTCCAGATTCCACTCTTCGCTGCCGGTGGAATCGGTGTGGCCCTCGAGCAGAATTTCGGTGTCAGGGTATTTGTTGAGAATACCCGCCAGCTTGGTGAGGTTGTCTTTGCTGGCCTGCTTGAGCTCGGCCTTGTTCACGTCGAAGAGCAGTCCGGAATCGAACGTGATCTTGATACCCTCGCCGATGCGCTCGATCTTGGCGCCTTCGAGGTCCTTCTGCATTTCGGCCGCCTGCTTGTCCATGTAGTGGCCGATGACACCGCCGGCCGCACCGCCCACCGCCGCGCCGATGATGGCGCCGACGGCCGTGTTGCCGCTCTGGTGACCGATAACGCCGCCGATGACTCCACCGGCAGCCGCGCCGCCGGCCGCACCTTTCTGCGTGTTCGACATGCTGCTGCAGCTCAGACTGGATGTCGCGAGCGCGAGCACAACGACGCTGGTCGCAAATTTCCTCATAATGAACTCCTCCACGTTAGGGCACTCAAAGGGAGCGTATTGCAGAACATCACTTAGAAACGAGGGATGAAAACAAGTAGCAAAACTAGAACCAAACATGCAGCTGTGTAAAGAAATCTGTGTCACTACCCGTCGGTGTCGCAACACTTAAATATCGGATCCGGCTGTCGAGCGTAACACCCGGATAAACAGTGAGTTGGGCGCCAATTTGCAAGCGCCCGCTTTCGTCATCGACGACATCGCGGTCGGGATCGGCCCAGTCGTAGGCGGTGAGCAGTGTGACACCGTTCCACGCCGACCAGTCCACCTCGCCGTACATGACAAGCTTCTTCTGATCGAGTCCGCTCGCGCGTTGTGAGGTGCCGGTGTCGATCTCACCCTGCAGGGTGAGCGGAATGTTCTGCCAGAAATACCAGGGGTTGAGCGATGCGTACACCGCATACGTGTCGGTGTCACCGCCCTGATCGAGCGGACGGCGCCGCATCAGCGCACTCGCGCCGAATGACCAGCCGAGATCGCGCCAGCCCGCGTTGAAGGCGGTTCCCCAGCCATCGTCGACATCGAAGATGTCCCACGGATCGGGCTCTTCGAACTTGTTCTTCATCTTGAAATACGACGCCTGGAAAAATGGATAGGCCGCGACAAACCCTGCTTCCACGCCGAGAACGCGCGTCTCCGGCAACGACGTGTCGAGCTCGAACTCGCGCCGCGTGCGCGTGGTGTGATCGTCGAGCTTGAGGCCGAACGCGGGCACGAAGCGCCCCGCCTTGGCATAGCTCTGGTAGGGCCATTCGTGAGTCATTGCGAACAGCTCGCGGAAATACGGCGTGTGCGAATCATCAATCGTGTCCGAGTACCCGCTCGACTGTCCGCGGGCGCCCACGTTCATGAGCAGCGTGGCGTGGTGCACCGGATGCACGGCGGTGTGCACGTCGGCCTGCATCGGAAAGACGAGGCTCGAGGCGCTGAACAACGCGGCAAAACGAAAATCGCCGCCGATGCGAAGCATGGGATCGTTGTTGAGCTTGAAGTGGCGCCCGGGAAACGGCGTGTCGGGTGTCATGCCCTTCGGTGTTCCCCACGCCCACTTGTCGTCGATCGAATCACGATAGGCCGGAGCCTGTTCGAGATTCTTGGGCCCCACGGGCAGATAGCTTTCATAAGGCGTCGCTTTGTCGCGGCGTCCAACTCCGGGGAAATTACGATCCCAGTCGTCCTGCGGGCGCGGACTGGTGGCAATCATGGGAAGCGTGGCGCGTCCATAATAGCGCCCGCTGGCTGTGCGCATGCCGCCTCCCGCCGGATCCACGTGGCACGTGCCGCACGACATGTTGCGTTTCTGATGAGCGAGTTTGGGCGTGTCCCAATCGGGAAGAATGTGACAGCTGTCGCACGTACGTCCGGCCTGGGCGGCGTACTGGGGTGTGGCGAGTGCCGCGCGCGCGAGCGCGAGCAGGACCCCGGCGACGATCGCAACAATCGGGTGGGTGCGTTTCACGGAGTGGGATTGCACGGCGCCGGTTTGTTGTTTTCGACCCAGCGCTGGATGATGAGCCTGTCCTCGCTGCTGAGTCTGGGCATGGCGCCCGGCGGCATGGTGTTGTCCTGGATGCGCTCGAGAATGGACTCCGCCTCGGCGACAATTTCCGTGCACGTCTCGAACGGCGCCATATCGTCCTCGAGGATCAGATTGTCGTTACCACCATTATCCTCGCCGCCACTGCCGGAGTCGTGGCACATCACACACTTGTTGTGAATGATGGCGTTGACCTGATCAAAGGTGGGATTCAGCGCGACGGCATTGGGATCGACCGCATCGAGCGTCTTGTCGCCGGATGCGCACCCTGCCAGGGCGCCGGCGCTAACCAGAAGGAAAACGCAGGCGCGCAGTTGGCTTTTCAGAACGCGCGTGGGTGCTTTGTGCATAGATGAGAAGTGCTGTCGGCGCGAACGCTGCAGTTACCAGTCGAGAATGATTGCGAACATCAGGGGCGCCACAATGGTCGCGTCGGACTCGATCACGAAACGCGGCGTGTCGACTTCCAGCTTGCCCCACGTGATTTTTTCGTTGGGCACGGCGCCGGAATAGGAGCCGTAGCTGGTGGTCGAATCGCTGATCTGGCAGAAATAACCCCAGACCGGAGTTTCGCGGCGCAGGTCCTGGTGGATCATGGGAACGACACAGATGGGGAAGTCGCCCGCAATGCCACCACCGATTTGGAAGAACCCGATCCGGCTGTTGGGCGCGGTCGCCTGGTACCACGCGGCCAGCTCGATCATGTATTCGATGCCGGAGCGCATCGTCGACGACTTGACGTCGTTACGGATGCACGACGCGGCGAACATGTTGCCAAGCGTGGAGTCTTCCCAGCCCGGCACCACCATGGGGAGATTTTTCTCCGCCGCGGCGATCATCCACGAATCCTTGGGATCGATCTGATAGTTCTTCTTGAGGACACCGCTGCGCAACACCTTGAAAAGGAATTCGTGCGGGAAGAAGCGTTCGCCATTCTTGTCGGCGCGCTGCCACTCCTCGAGCACCGCGCGCTCCAGCCGGCGCATGGCCTCTTCTTCGGGAATGCAGGTGTCTGTCACGCGATTCAAGTGCCGCTCGAGGAGCTTCTTCTCGTCGTGCGGGGTCAGATCGCGGTAGTGCGGGATGCGCTCGTAGAAATCGTGCGCGATCAGGTTGTAGAGGTCTTCCTCGAGATTGGCGCCGGTGCACGAAATGCAGTGCACCTTGCCCTGGCGGATCATCTCGGCCAGCGACAGGCCCAGCTCCGCGGTGCTCATGGCACCCGCGAGCGTCACCATCATCTTGCCGCCGCCCGAGAGATGCGCCTTGTAGGCATCCGCCGCGTCGATCAATGCCGCCGCATTGAAGTGGCGGAAATGATGGCGCATGAAAGTCGTGACGGGAGTCCTGGTGGCTCCCATCGCCTTGTTCGTCTCAATTCCGATCTCAGATTTCATGAGCGCAATAGTAGGCACTTCGTTTGCGCACGTCAACGGGCGAAGTTGTGTAGAAACGCTATATCTCGTTGCCTGTCAACCAACTGGCCGCGTCGGCGTAGCTCGAAAAAACGCGGAGGGCGAGACTTTTCGGGGCCGATTTTTCGACGAGGGTGGACACATTCGCGCCGTGCTCTTCGCTCACCAGGATGGCGACGCGCTTGCCTCGCAACCGCACCGGATGCCGGTTCTGCAACATTTCGAGAATGTCGGGGATGGCGCGCGGCTTCTCGGCGAGAGCGGCGCTGCGCAGGTCCCACAGCGCGTGGGCATCCGGCTCGACCCCGGGGTCGGTCACCATCAGGTCGAACGCGCGCTTGGCCTCGTTGATGGCAACGTTCCCGCTGCAGCGGAACATCACAAAGTTCGAATCGGGATCGAAATGAGCAGCAACCGGCATGGGGACCACCTCGCCGGGATTATCGCGCTCCGCACCGGCCGGTGTGAACCGCTTTCTAACCGCGTTTGGTCAGCGACAGACTACCCGGGCCGGTGAAGAGGAAGCCCAGGCAGACGCTCATCAGCTCGAGCGCGTGCGAGGCGCCCATCCAGCCCGCGTTGGGTTTGTCGGCGGGCATATGGAGGTGCGCCAACACCGCGACGAACATGTTGAAAGCCAGGAGAAACGCGGCGGGGCGAAAGAGCACACCGACGACCAGGAGACAGGCGCAAATCGACTCGGCGAATGCAGCCATGAAGCCCCAGACCACGGGATACCACGTGACGTGGAGGTTGGCCATGCTGCCACCGAGTTTTTCCCACGTCTCAGGTCCACCCATCAGCTTGTCGTAGCCGTGGAAGATTACGACGCTCAGTCCCACGCCGAGACGAATCACGAACAGTCCAAAGTCTGTCGAAATGGGATCGCTGGAGAAAAAGCGTTTCAGCATGCGGCACGAACCTCGGGGGCTGGAACGGTGCGAACGATGTTGTAAAGGGTGGTGCGTTGCGCGGGCGTGAAGCCGGCGTCGCGGATAAGGGCCGCGATCTCGTCGATGCTTGTGCGGCTGTAGAAGCCGGCTTCCTGCATCACGTTTTCGTCGAAGATGGTGCCGCCGAAATCGTCGCCGCCAAAGTGAAGCGCGACCACTCCGGTCTTCTTCCCCTCCGAGAACCACGATGCCTGCACGTGCACGAAGTTGTCGAGATAGATGCGCGAGAGCGCAATCAGACGCAGATACCGATTGGGACCCGCCTCGCTGTTCACCTGACGCGCGAGGGGATTCTGGTCGCGCTTGTAGCTCCACGGCACGAACGCGGTGAAGCCGCGGGTTTCGTCCTGGAGCGCGCGTGTCACATCGAGATGTTCGATGATGTCGTCGTCGTTTTCCACGTGGCCGTACATCATGGTGGCGGTGGAGCGCATGCCGCGCTTGTGCACCGCGCGGTGCACGTCGACCCAATCCTTCGTCGTGGCCTTGGGCCAGAGCTTTGAAATTTTTTCTTTCACGACATCGCTCAGGATCTCCGCGCCGCCGCCGGGAATCGAGCGCAGGCCGGCCTCATAGAGCCTGTCGATCACCTGTTCCAGTGAAAGGCCCGATACTTCGGTCATCTTCATGACCTCGGGCGCGGAATAGAAGTGGGCGTGAATGTCGGGGAATCGACGGCAGGTCTCGCGCACGAGATCGAGGTAGTACTCGAACGGGATGTCCTTGTTGAGACCGCCCTGGAGCAGAACGGTGGTGACTCCCATTTCGCGCGCGCGCGCGAACTGTTCCATCATCTGCTCGATCGTATATGTGTACTCACCCTGCTGTCCGGGCGTCCTGTAGAACGAACAGAACGCGCAGTACGCGTCGCACGTGTTCGTGTAGTTCAAATTGGTGTCGACGACGAAGGTCACCTTGGGCTCGGGATTGTGGTGCCAGCGCCACGTCATGGCCAGCGGTGCGAGCTCGAGCAGCGGCGCTTCGCGCAGGAGATAAAGTCCTTCCTCGCGCGTGATGCGCTCGCGGTTCTCCACTTTATTGCGAATGATGTCCAACATGGGCGCCATTCTATCATACGCGCTCGGGCGTGGCGACGATGGCTTCCGCCTGCCTGAGCGCCTCGTCCAGCGAAGTCGTCATGTGGTTCTCCCCCACCTTTTCGGCGAAGCCCGACTGCTTCATGACGACGAGCGGTTGGGCGTGCACCCCCGACAACATGAGAACGGTGCCGTCGCGACGCGCCTTTTCGAACACGTCTTCCAGGGCATGCAGCCCGGTGGCGTCGAGTGTCATCACGTGGCGCATGCGCAGGATGATGACCTTCGGCTTTTTGCGCACCATGTTGAGCGTGGTCTTGAATTTGTCGGCGGCCGCGAAGAAGAACGGCCCGTTCACCTCGAACACCACCACGCCTTTCGGCATGCGGCGCCCACGGATGCTGTCCTCTTCGTCCTCCTCGCTCAGCATCTCGTCGAAAAAGCGCGTCTCGGTGACTTCCGACATGCGCTTGATGAAGAGCAGTGAAGCCAGCACGACGCCCACCTGAATGGCCACGGTCAGGTCGACGAGCACGGTGAGAAAGAAGGTGGAAAGCATCACGATGGTATCGCTCCGTGTGCTTCGGAACACGCGCAGCATCAGCCGCCATTCGCTCATGCGGTACGCCGTCACGACGAGGATTCCGGCCAGCGTGGCCATGGGCACAAGCGCCGCCCATTTGGCAAAGAACAGCAGGATGAGCAGAAGCACGATGGCGTGAATGATGCCGGCGATGGGAGTCTGACCGCCGTTGTTCACATTGGTGGCAGTGCGCGCGATCGCACCCGTCGCGGGAATGCCGCCGAAGATGGGCGACGCAATGTTCGCCACACCCTGCGCCACGAGCTCGGTATTGGAGCGGTGACGGCGCCCCGTCATCCCATCCGCCACCACGGCGGAAAGCAACGACTCGATGCCCGCGAGCAGTGCAATGGAGAGCGCGGGGGAAAGCAACAGTCGCAGGGTGGCGAAATCGACGCGCGGAATATGCGGGGCGGGCAGCTTGTGCGGCACGCTGCCGAAGCGGCTGCCGATGGTCTCGACGGGAATATTGAAGATCTGGACCACGGCGGTCGTGAGCAGAATCGCGACAATCGGGCTCGGGACCTTGCGCACAACCTTCGCCCAGTAGACGAGAATGAGCACGGTCGCCACACCGACGGCCACTGCGGCCAGGTTGTACGTCGGCGCCGCGGCGGCATACGCGGACCATTTCTCGACGAAATCCGCGGGCACGTTGTTCATCGTGAAGCCGAAAAAATCGCGCAGCTGGGATGACAGAATAATGAGCGCGATTCCGGCGGTGAACCCCACCGTGACGGGATAGGGAATGAACTTGATCACGGCACCCATGCGGGCGAAGCCCATGACGACGAGCAGCGCGCCCGCGAGCATGGTGGCGACGGCCAGGCCGTCGTAGCCGAAACGTTGCACCACGCTGTACACGATCACGATGAACGCGCCGGTCGGACCGCCGATCTGCACGCGGCTTCCGGAAAGTGCGGAGATGAGGAAACCGCCGATGATGGCGGTAAAGAGGCCCTGCTCCGGCTTTACGCCGGATGCAATGGCGAACGCGAGCGCGAGGGGAAGCGCGAGCACACCGACGATGACGCCGGCGCCCAGATCACGCGCGAAGAGGCTGCGCGTGTAGCCTTCGCGCAGCACAGTAACGAGCTTGGGTTCTATTCGGGTTTCCAACCGGGGGCTTTCGTCACATCCTCATTTGCCCGCGGATGGGTCGGCGGCGGGCGCCTGCCACAGCTCGATCTTGCGACCGTCGGGATCCATGATCCAGCCGAACTTGCCGTACTCGGTGTCCTGCACGTCGTCGACCACCTGAACGCCTTCGCTCTTGAGCTGTGCCATCAGCGCGTCCAGATCGTGGACGCGGAAGTTGAACATGTAGGGCAACTCGCTGGGCGCGAATTTCTTCGAGTCCGGTTTGAAGGGATTGAACACGGTCTGGCCGACGGTCTCGGCGTCGTCCTTTTCACGCCACTCCCACGCCTTGCCGCCCCAGTCGTCCGACTGGAGGCCGAGGTGTTTGTCGTACCACGCCATGAGATCCTTGGGCGCATTGCTCTTGAAGAAAATTCCGCCGAACCCGGTGACTTTTTTCACGCTGACTCCTCCCGCGCGATCGCGGCGGCCTCGTCGGCGCGCGTCGCGGTATCGAGCTCTCTGAATTTGGCCATGGCCTTGTGCTCTTCATGGGTGGCGACGAAGCGGAAGCCTTCCAGGTACTCGCGCACTTCATGAACACTCATGCCCAGCTCCGCGCCGCGTGACACCGCGATACGATCGAGCTGTTTCCAGTTGTTGGCGATGGCACGCTCCAGCATCGCGCACAGACGGTCGCGATCGGCGCCGCGCAGATCGCGGCGCGCCACCCAGCGTGCAAACACAAAGGGCAGGCTGGTCCATTCCGTCCACACCGCGCCCAGATCCGCCATGTGCGGAAACTCAGGAACACCCGCGCGCATGCGCAAGGCGTCATCGCCGATCAGCAGGAAGGCATCGTTGGCAGCGCGATGGATGGATGAAAAGCGCGCGGGGCGAGCGCTCCAGACATTCGACAACAATACCTTCAGCAATCGTACGGAAGTCGACGTCTGCTCGGTGATACCGATCTCGGCGCCGTCGAGCTCGTCGAACGGGCGCTTTGAAAACAGAAACACGCTGCGCGCGCGCTCGGTGGTGGCGATGCAGAAGCTCCCCAGCGGCTGATAACGCTCTTCGATCTCCCAG
>DATNGX010000024.1:0-3794 GCA_035605755.1 Candidatus Krumholzibacteriia bacterium | reverse complement strand
CCAAATCGTGCCCAGCGGGCAGATTAAGTGAACGAAGCAAGTGAGGACTCAATCAGCCAAGTGAAATAGCCACAAGCTGAAAGATTGGTGGCCCCGAGACGATTCGAACGTCCGACACGCGGTTTAGGAAACCGCTGCTCTATCCACCTGAGCTACGGGGCCACCGGTAAGCGGAATTCTGAGAATGTACGCTGTTCGTAGATGCAGCGTCTACCACCTTCGCACTATCCTCGTGGCCGCGCCATCATCCGTTCCGCTCGCCGGAAATGATGCGGTCCACGTATTCGTCGCATTGCATCTCTCCAACTAAACTGCTCTTCGCCTGGATGTAATCGAAGGTCAAGGAGACCCTGATGCCCGTCCGCTCACGCCTCGCATCCATCTGCTTCTGCGCCGTGCTTGTCGTCGCCGGCGCGGCGTATGCAGCACCGCACGTGGTGTCCATTCAACCTCAGAGCCAACTGATCAATGTGCCGGCCAATGGAAGCATTCAGGTCACGTTCGACGAGCCGATCGACACCCTCTCGGTCAGCCCGCTCACGTTTCGTATCTTCGGGCGCTGGTCGGGCCCTGCTTCCGGGAACCGCACGGTAAGTGGAAACACGATCACCTTTACGCCCAACCAGCCGTTCTTTGCCGGTGAATGGGTAACGGTGAATCTCAGCCGGGGCATCAAGAATATTTCCGGCGAGCCGATGACGCAGGGCTTCGCGTGGAATTTCTGGATCCGGAGCAAGACCGGGAACCTGAACCTCCAGTACGCGCGCCGCGTCACCACGCGCCAGGGCACCGAAACCTGGACGCAGCCCTACGGCGGCTACGCCGGAGATCTCAACAACGACGGTGCGACCGATCTGACTGTCCCCTGCGAGCACACGGGCGACGCGCGCATTTTCATGAATGACGGCACGGGAACCTACTCGACGTTCCGGGTCGAAACGCTGGTTCCCGCTTCGCAGTCGAGTCCCAATGAGGGCGCCGATTTCAACAACGACGGTGAGATCGACATCGTGTTTGGAGATTCGAACGGAAACAATATCTCGGTCCTGCTCGGCGACGGCACCGGGCATTTCTTCTCCAAGACGTTCCACACCGGCGGCAACAGCATGCGCGGCGTCGGCGTGGTCGATCTTAACGGTGATGGCTGGGACGACATCGTCACCGCCAACCTCTCGAGCAACAACCTTTCCATCTTCATGAACAACGGCGACGGCACCTTCCCTGCCTCCGGCGTGGCCAAAGAAGCGGGCGGGAACGGCGAAGTGTCCATCGCGATTGCCGACGCCAACAACGACGGTCTGCTCGATGTGTTCTGCGGAACCTACAACACGCCCTACGTGGTGATCATTCTGTTGAGCGACGGCAACGGCGGACTGGTTGCGCAGCCGGGTGTTGCGTCGGGAGCGCATCCATGGCTCCAGATCACGTGCGGCGACTTCAACAACGACGGCAATGTCGACACCGCCATCAACCATGTGTTCACAAACGCCATGGGAGTGCTCATGGGGAACGGCTCCGGCGGTCTCGCCCCCGTGCAGATCTACCCGACGGGCGAGAATCCGTACGCGATCGATGCGGCCGACATCGACGGCGACGGCGACCTCGAGCTCGTTTCCAGCTGCTTCGGCAACGCCGTCTGGACCATCTACGAAAACGTGAACGGCGTGTTCGTCAACCCGCGCACCATCGACTCCGACCGTTCCGGCTCGTGCGCGGTGATGCACGATTGGGACATGGACGGAGACATCGATCTGTCCGGCTTCGACGAGACCCATGATTGGATCTATTTCTACGAGAACACGCCCACTACGGCGACGGTCACGCCGGGTGCCGGCGCGCGCGGCACGCTCGCGCAGAACCGTCCCAATCCCTTCAACCCCTCGACCGCGATCCGTTTCGAGCTGTCACGTGAAGCGGACGTTACCCTGGCGGTATATGACGTCAGTGGCGCCGAGGTCGCGCGCATTGCCCAGGGCCGTTACCCGGCCGGATCACACGAGGTGCGCTGGAATGGAGTCGACGCGCGCGGAAACCGCGCGGCTTCCGGGGTGTACTTCTATCGATTGCTTTCGGAGAACACGGATCTCACGCGCAAGATGGTGCTTCTCAAGTAGGAAACGCGGGGCTTCCTGCCCTCAGGACTGGCCGGATCGCTCCTGGTTGATCCGCTCGAGTCCTTCTCTCACCAGGCGGCGAAATTCAGGGTCATCGTGCAGGCATGCGAGGTCTGGATCCTCGCGAACCCAATCCCACTTGGATAGACCCGCCGCCGCCGCTCTCTCGAGCATCTCCATTGCGTCCTTCGGTCTTCCCGCGAGGCCAAATGTGCAGGCGGCATTGTAGAGAATGGCCGAGTCGTGCGGCCGCAGGCTGACCGCTTTGCGCACGGCGGCCACCGCCTGGTCATGTTGCCCGACTTCTGCGAGGTACACGGCAAGCAATACGCGCGCGCGCACATCTTCGGGAACCCACATCACGTGCTGCTCGAGAATTGCAACATGTCGTTGGCGAAGAGCCTTGGCCTCGTCGATACGGCCCAGGCGTTGCAGCGCTGTAATGTAGGGAATGTACGTGTTGTAGTCGTCGCCGGCCGCCTCGACGGCACTTGCCGTGAGCGCGACCGCTTCCTCCAGGCGATCGGTGGAGACGTAGGCCTGGCCGAGCGTCCAGTACGCGCCCTCGGTGTCGGGCTTTTGCTCGATGGCGCGCAATGCATAACGAATCGACGCATCGTAGTCGAGATGACGGGACCAGACGATGCGCGCGAGCGCGGCCAACGCCTCCGGCAGCTCGGGGTGAAGATCGAGGGCGCGCTTGGCCGCCATCTCCCCCTTTTCCATCCATGCAGCATCCTGTCCATGCCAGTCGTAGAACATTCCGCACACGTTGGCCAGTCCGGCGTACGCAAGCGCGAAGGATGAGTCGAGTGCGATCGCGTGCTCATACATCTCAACGGCGTACTCGAGGTCCGGTTGCGTGCAACGACGTGTGAAACTCCGGCCACGCAGGTAACAATCGTACGCCTGCAGGTCCTCGGTCGGCTTCTGGGCGATGGCATGTTCCTCGTGGGGCGACAGCGTGATGCTCAGCGCCTCTGCGATGGTGCGTGCAATTTCGTCCTGAATTGCGAATACGTCCTCGAGCTTCCGATCGTATCTCTCGCCCCAGATCAACTGGCCGCTCTGCCCGGCAACGAGCTGGGTCGTGATCCGGAGACGGTCGCCGGATCGCCGGAGGCTGCCGGTGAGCACATGGGTCGCGGCCAGATTCCGGGCAATGACGCCGGCGGTCACGGGCTTGTCTCGATACTCCAGAATGGCAGAGCGTGGGAACACACGCAGGTCGCGAATCTTGCAGAGCTCCGTGATGATGTCCTCGCTCATTCCGTCGCGAAAATATTCGTCGGTTTCCCCGCTCAGATTTTCGAAATACAAAACCGCAATGGCGGGCGCCGAATCGTGCGCGGTTTTCGGCCCGGTGCGCAGCGTTTCCAGCGCGGTCCGCAGGCGCGCAACATCGGGATAGCGATGGTCGCGGTCCTTGACGAGGCAACGCGTGACGATCTGTACCAAGGCAGAAGGCACGCCCGGCACCAGCTGGGTGATCGGCGGCGGCTCGTCGCGCAGGATCGACGCGGTCAGATCGAACACGCTTGCTCCACGGAATGGCGCGCGGCCGGTGAGCATCTCGTACATAACCACGCCGAAGGAAAAGATGTCGGATCGTCCATCCAGCGGCTCGCCGCGGATTTGTTCCGGTGACATGTAGGCAGCCGTCCCCGCGACCGTGCCGGG
>DATNGX010000023.1:0-3625 GCA_035605755.1 Candidatus Krumholzibacteriia bacterium | reverse complement strand
GCTCCGACGCGCACTGGTCGGATGGCGTTCCCATCACGGCCCGGGACATCAAGTGGACGCTCGACAAGGTGCGCGATCCGAAGATTCCCGCCATCAACAAGGCGCCCTATTTCGAAAAGCTCGATCATCTCGAAGTGGTCGACGATCACACCGTGGTGTGGGTGTGGAAAGAAGCGTTTGCACCCGCCATCTACGCCATCACGCAATTGTGGCCGATTCCGGAGCACATCTACGGCCAGGGCGATTTCCTCACCAATCCCGCCAACCGCAAACCGGTGGGCAGCGGGCCGTTCACGCTGGACCAATGGGAATCGGGACAATATATCTCGCTCGTGCGCGATCCCAATTACTGGGGCGAGAAGGCGCACCTCGACCGCATCATTTTCAAGGTGGTTGAAGACGACGCCGTGGCGCTCAACATGCTGAAGGCCGGCGAGCTCGACGAAATGCGCGCCACCCAGGGACAGTGGGAAAAGCAGATGACCGATCCCGACTTCAATGCGCACTTCCGCAAGGTCGACTACTATTTCCCCGGATACAACTTTGTGGCATACAACTGCCGCAGCGTCTGGTTCTCCGACAAGCGCGTGCGCAAGGCGATGACGCTCCTGTTCGACCGCGAGAGCGTGAACACGAAGATTTATTCCGGCTATGCGCGCCTGGTAAGCGGACCGTTCTACATCAACTCCTGGGCGTATGACAAGACGGTCAAGCCGCTGCCGTTCGATCCTTCGGCGGCGCGGGTCCTCCTGGCCGAAGCCGGCTGGAAGGACTCGAATCACGACGGCGTGCTCGACAAGGACGGCAAGAAGTTCGAGTTCGAGCTCAACGTCATTGCGGGGAGTGCGCCGGCCGCGCAGTTCTCGCAGCTCCTGCAGGAGGAATGCGGCAAGGCCGGAATCCGCATCAATATTCGCTCACTGGAAGGCTCGAGCTTTTTCGATCGCATCGACAAGGGCGATTTCGACGCGTCCATGCTGGGCTGGCGTCTCGACTTCGATCCCGACGTGTACGACACCTTCTGTTCCACGATGACACCGCCCACGGGCTTGAACCACGGCTTCTACAAGAACACGAAGGTGGACAGCCTGCTCGTGCTCGGTCGCAAGGAGTTCGACCAGAACAAGCGCGCCGAGATCTACCATCAGGTGCACCGTCTGATTGCCGAGGATCAGCCGTACACATTCGTGAACGCGGTCCCGGACAAGCGGCCCGTGGCGCGCAAGATTCAGGGCATCCAGATCTCACCCATGGGCCCGTACGACTTCTGGCCCGGTGCCAACTACTGGTGGATCGACGAGACGGACGGACGGGTCGCCTCGAAACGATAGCGCGGCGATGCTCAATTACACGATCCGGCGCCTGCTGCTGCTGATCCCAACCCTGTTCGGCATCACGGTCGTCACGTTCATCATCGTCAATCTCGCCCCCGGCGATCCGGTCGAGCTCATCAATCGCGGCGAAATGGATGCGCGCATCTCGCCTGCCGCGTACCACCAGATGCTCCACCTCTACGGCCTGGACGATCCCATCCACGTCCGCTATTTCACCTGGCTCAAGCGCGTCGCCACACTGGATTTCGGCACGTCGTTTCTCGACCACCGGCCGGTGACGCAGAAAATCATCGAACGCCTCCCCGCGACACTCACGCTCAACGTGTGGTCGCTCCTGATTTCGCTCGTCCTGGCCATCCCGCTCGGCCTCTATTCGGCGCTGCGACAACATTCCCGCTTCGACAAGCTGGGCGGCACCGCGCTCTACCTTTTGTATTCCCTCCCCGAGTTCTGGGTGGCGCTGCTCCTCATCATGTTCTTCGGCGTGAAGCTCAAGATTCTGCCGATCAACGGCATGCAGTCGATCGACGCGCGCACGCTCGGCTTCTGGGGCTACTGGTGGGATCGTTTCGTGCACATGATCCTGCCCATATTCTGTCTCACCTACGGATCGCTCGCGTTTCTCTCGCGCTTTGTGCGCGGCTCGTCGCTCGAGGTGATCCGCCAGGATTACATCCGCACCGCGCGCGCCAAAGGTCTCGACGAGACGCGCATCGTGTACACGCATGTGTTCCGCAACACGTTGATACCGGTGCTGACGCTGCTCGGACTTCTGCTTCCCGCGCTCATCAGTGGCAGCATCATTCTCGAATCCATTTTCTCGTGGCCCGGCGTGGGGAATCTGTTTTTCAACGCCGTGCTCGCGCGCGACTATCCGGTGGTGATGGGACTCAGCACCATCACCGCGGTGGTGGTGCTGATCAGCACGCTTCTGGCCGACCTGCTCTACGCGTGGGCGGATCCGCGGGTGACGTACCGATGATGCAATCGGTCCAGGCAGACCTCCGCGCCGGCGGCCAGGCCGACTCGAATGATGCTTCGCGCCGGCGCGGCTTCGCGCGCATCGTCTGGAAGCGGATGCAGCGCGACTACTTCGCCATGGCCGGACTGGTTGTGATCGCGACTTTGTTCGCGGCGTCGTGGCTCGCACCCGTCATCGCCAACAATCGGCCCATCATCATGAGCTGGGAAGGCCGCACGCTGTTTCCGGCCGTCGCGCAAATGGTGCCGTTCAAATTCTTCGTCAAGTATCCGCAGCTCTCGACGCTCGACTTCGAGGACCTCAAGTACGACGAGTCGGTGGCACTCATGATGCCCCCGGTCCCCTATTCACCCATTGCGACCTCACTCGATCACCGGCTCGAGCGTCCGGACCAGCGCCACTGGATGGGCACCGACGAGCTGGGACGCGACGTGTTCGCGCGCCTTCTCTACGGCACCGGCATCTCCCTCAAGGTGGGCCTGGTGGCGACTGGAATTTCGCTGGTGATCGGGCTGTTCATCGGCGCGCTGGCGGGCTACTACGGCGGCATCGCCGACATTGTGCTCTCGCGCCTGATCGAGATCGTGATCTGTTTTCCGTTCTTGTTCCTGATCCTGGCGGTGATTGCATTCCTGCCGCCCAACATCTACAACATCATGATCGTGATCGGCATCACGCGCTGGACCGAGATTGCGCGTTATGCACGCGCCGAGTTCGTGCGCCTCAAGGCACACGAATTCACCGAAGCGGCGCGGGCGCTGGGCGCGCGCGACATGACAATCATCTTCCGCCACATCCTGCCCAATTCGCTCGCACCCGTGCTGGTGACGGCGACATTCGGAGTGGCGAGCGCGGTGCTCATCGAAAACTCGCTCACGTTTCTGGGACTGGGGATTCAGCCGCCGGCGCCGAGCTGGGGTGGCGTGCTGGCAAGCGCGCGCGAACAGGACTTTGCGTGGTGGCTGACGATCTTTCCGGGGATCGCGATCTTCGTTACCGTGACTGCTTATAACCTGCTGGGCGAGGGGCTTCGCGACGCGAGCGACCCGCGCGCGACGTTCCGTCCTTCTTCGCGCTGACGCGCGGCGCCCTCTGGCAGCGCGGACAAAAGTGCGTCCCGCGCTGTGACACCACAATACGTTTGATCGTGCCGGCGCAGCGCGGACACTTCTCTCCATCGCGACCGTACACACTGAGCTTGATCTGAAACTCTCCCGTGGCGCCATCGGTGCGACGGTAATCGCGAATGGTGGTGCCCCTTGCCGTGATGGCTCGGTCCAGGATGACACGGGCCGCGTCCAGTATCTCG
>DATNGX010000022.1:0-3159 GCA_035605755.1 Candidatus Krumholzibacteriia bacterium | reverse complement strand
CGCACGGTGTGGGTGATCGCCTTCGTCATCATCTTTCAGCCCGAGCTCCGGCGCGCGCTGGCACTTCTGGGACAGAATCCGGTGATGTCGCGCTTCGTGCGCATGCGCGAGAGCGGTATCATTCCCGAGATCATGCAGGCGGTGCAGAATCTTTCCGACAAACGCATCGGCGCCCTGATCGTTCTGGAGAAAGACCAGGGCCTCAAGAATTTCGTCGAGACCGGAACGCCCATCGATGCGCGCGTGAGCGCGGAGCTGATCGCGACGCTGTTCACACCCACCAGCCCGCTGCACGACGGCGCCATCGTCATCCAGAGCGATCGCGTGGTGGCGGCCGGCTGCACCCTTCCCCTTTCGCAAGATCAACGCGTGGCCCCCGCGCTCGGCATGCGCCACCGCGCGGCACTTGGCATTTCCGAGGAAAGCGACGCGCTCGTCATCGTTGTGTCGGAGCAATCCGGATCGATTGCGTACGCGGAGAACGGCAAGATCTACCGCGGCGTCGATCTCTCCACGCTGCGCAGCGAGCTTCTTCACAGCTTCGGCATGGTGCGTGACGACCGCTACCCCGCGGCCGCGCAAAGCTAGAATTTCTTCGCATGACGGAAAAGTCATTCTCCCACTACCGGATTCTTCACAAGCTCGGCGAAGGCGGAATGGGTGAGGTATTTCTCGCCCACGATGAGCGCCTCGACCGCAAGGTGGCGCTCAAGTTCCTTCCCGCGCTGATTGCCGACGACCCGCGCGCCCTCGAGCGCTTCAATCGCGAAGCCAAGGCAGCCGCTGCCGTCCAGCATCCCAACATCATTACCGTGCACGAAGTGGGCGTGTCCGACGGCGTTCCCTACATCGCGATGGCGTATGTCGAGGGCAAGCCGTTGTCGGAGGCGCTGCGCGACAAGCCCCTGACGGTGAGTCGCTTTATCAAGATTGCGTCACAGGTGTGCGACGGCCTGGCGGAAGCGCACCGAAACGGCATCATTCATCGCGATATCAAGCCCGGTAACATTCACATCGACAAGCACGAGCGCGCGCGCATTCTCGACTTCGGACTCGCCATGCGCGAGAAAACCACCAAGATCACCAAGGAAGGTTTTGCGGTCGGAACGGTGGAGTACATGTCGCCCGAGCAGGCGACGGGCGGCACGGTGGACTCGCGTTCGGATATTTTTTCACTGGGCACCGTGATGTACGAAATGCTGACGGGCCAGCAGCCGTTCCAGGGCCCGCACATGGCGTCGGTCGTGCACGCCATCGTGCACGAGGCACCGCCGTCCATCCAGTCGCTCAATCCGGCCGTGGGTTCGGCGGTCGCGCGCGTGATCGAACGGGCGCTGGAGAAAGATCCGGCCAACCGCTACGCCAATGCCGACGAGATGCATGCGGCCCTGATCGCTGCCAACAGCTCCGACGAGCGCCTGCGCCGCATACAGGAAAAGAAGCGCCGCCAGCGCTGGGTGATAGCGTTGTCGGTGCTGGCGGCGGTGGCGGCAATCGTCGTCTGGCGCGAGTGGTTTGCGGGACGCGAGCGCGCGGAGTCGATTGCGGTGCTGCCGTTCGAGAATCTTTCCGGCAATCCCGCCCAGGACTACTACGTCGACGGCATGACCGAAGCCATCACCGTGCGGCTGGCGCAGATCAAGGCGCTGCGCGTGATCTCGAAGACATCCGCCTCGCACTACCGCAACAGCAACCAGACCATCCAGCAGATTGCGGGCGAATTGAATGTCACCAAGGTCGTGCGCGGCTCGGTCACCCGCTCCGACGATCGTGTGCGTGTCACCGCGCAGCTGATCGACGCGCGCACCGACAACCATCTGTGGGCGGAAACCTACGATTCGGTAAACGTGGCCAACGTGCTCGACCTGCAATCGCAGGTGGCACTCGCCATCGCCAAAGAGGTGAGCGTCCACGTGACCAAGGCGGAGCGAAAACGCGTGCTGGAAAGCGGCACCGTGGCGCATCCGCAGGCGCTGGAAGCCTTCATGCAGGCGCGTTACTACTTCAATCGCCGCACGCCGCAGGACATCACCACCGCGCTGGAGTACTTCAAGAACGCGATCGAAATGGATCCGCAGCTGGCGCCGGCATTCACCGGCATCGCCGATTGCTACACCGTGCGCGCCATGTGGAACTGGGACACGTCGCAGAACACGTTCCCGCTGGCGCGCGACGCGTCGGAGCGCGCGCTGGCCATCAATCCGCGCCTGGCCGAAGCGCACGCGTCACTGGCGATGGTGGAATTGTTCTACGACTGGAACTGGACGGCGGCGGAAGCGAGCTTCAAGCGCGCGATCGCGCTCAATCCCAACTATGCGACCGCGTACCACTGGTACGGACTGGCGCTGCTGTCGCTCGGACGCTATGACGATGCCATCAAACAGATGAAGCGGGCGTGCGACATCGAGCCCTTCTCCCCCGTGATGCTTGTCAATCTCGCCCAGGCCTACGACCTGGCCGGCAACTATGATCTCGCCAACCAGAGCGTGGACCGTGCCTTCAAGGTGTTTCCGGAATTCGGTTACGCGTGGCTGGCGAAATCATGGATCGATTTTCACCAGCAGCGCTACGAAGATGCGGTGGTCGCCGCGCGTACGGCGATGAAAATGCACGTCGATCGGTCGGAAGTGATGCTGGTGGCGGGATTGGACGCGCTGGGCAAGCACGACGAAGCCACCGCTGTTCTCAATGAAACGCTGGCGCGCGAAAACCTGCGCTACCACGTGCGGGCCGCACTTTACGCCTACCACGGGGACAAGTCCGAAGCGATCACGATGGCGCACCAGGCCATCGAACAACGGGAATGGTTCGTGGTCGCGTTTCGAAGCCGCTGGTACGAGCCGCTGCAGAATGAAGCGTCGTTCGAAACTCTGCTGAAAAAGTACGCGCCCATCAAGGGCGTCGACTAGCAGCTACTCGGGCAGCATCCTCACGATCACGGCGCGCGACGGATCGAAGATCTGCTTTGCGACCGCCATCATCTGCTCTTTCGTAACCTCTCGTATGAAGCCGGGAATCTGATCGACGACTTCCCAACCGAATCCAAGCGCTTCGAGGGTTCCATACTCCGCGGCCTGCGCGCCGTTGCGCTGCAGCTCCATCACGTGCGAACCGAGCAGCCACTCTTTCGACAGCTCGATTTCGTCGTCCCGGACCGGC
>DATNGX010000021.1:0-3968 GCA_035605755.1 Candidatus Krumholzibacteriia bacterium | reverse complement strand
GCTGCATCCGACCCAGCTGTACTCGTCCTTCAAGGGGCTCGTGATCTTCACGCTCCTGATGCTCTTGCAGCCGTATCTCAAGAAGCGCGGCTCCACCTTCGGCATGCTGTGCGTGCTCTACGCCATCGGCCGCTTCACCATCGATTTTTTCCGCTACTACGAGCCCAACGCGCGCGTGATGGGCGGGCTTTCCTTCAATCAGGTCATCTGCATCTTCGTGTTCTTCTTCGGTATCTTCCTGTTGATGCGCAAGGAGAAGACAACGACAACGTAAAGGCGATTATTTGCCGCGCGAGGCTTGCCGAGCCGCGGCTTTTTCAAGTTATCGCGCCAGGTGGGTGAGGGTGGATGGGTGGAGTTTCGTGGCTGGCGCAGTGCGCGCTGGATTTTCTGATCGAGGAACGTTGTCATGCGTGTCACACGGATGTGCTGCAGGATCGGGTGAAATTTACCTTCGCAGCGAAGGTAAAAAACACCCAGTCGTTGCACGCGGAGGCGTCCGCACTGGCCACACCCGTGATTGTGTTCTCGCTGGGGTCCTTCAAGCTCACGACGAGACTTCTCTGCGATGCGTGTGCGGCCCAGGTGAAGCATTGGCCCGCACCCGTGACCCTGCCCGCACAGGACGCGCTGTCGCGCGTCTATCCGCTGTCGCGCATATATCCTGCTTTTGTTACTGACGAACGTCTTCTCGCTCTCATTCATCTTCTCAAGTTTGCGCGACGCGAACGCATCGCGCCGTGGCTCGCGGCCGCGATGGCCGAACACCTGCCCAATTTTTCCGAAAGCGACGGCGTCGTGGTCCCGGTTCCCATGGACCGGCACGCCCGGCTCAAGCGAGGATTCAATCAGGCGGAGAAAATAGCGCGCGCCCTTGCTGCGAGCTGGGAGCTCCGGCTCGAGACGCGCGCGCTCATTAAAGTACGTGCAACCAGAGCGCAGTCGACACTCGGGCGGGCAGAACGACTTGTAAACGTTGAAGGCGCCTTCCACGCGGATCCGAACGTGGTGCGCAATCTCGATATCATCCTTGTCGACGACCTGGTCACGACCGGCGCCACCCTGCGTGCCTGCGCCGGAGCTCTCGTCGCCGCGGGGGCGCGTCGGGTGGTCGCGGTAGCGGCGGGCTATCGCGACGAGCGCAGCCCGTAAAGCGGGCGCTTTCCTCAATCTTGACAATGACTTCCGGTCGGAATAACATCGAGAGTGTGGTACACCGGTGTCCTTATATACCGGATTTGCCACACGCGTTATGTTCGTCGTAGCGTACTGTCCGACCGGGTGGAATGAATGCGGGTAACGGGCGCCGCGACGGCTCATAAGTCCCACATTCCATATTCATTCGGTGACCCCCACCACGCCAGAACGTGCGCGGCCGAGACCGCCGTGGGTGCCGGGTAGTTTCAGGAGGATTGAATGGCGATCACGGTTGCGATCAATGGATTCGGGCGTATCGGCCGGCTTGTTTACCGGCATGCGTACAAGGATCCTGCCTTCAACATCGTGGCGATCAACGACATCACCAGCCCGGATATCCTGGCCCACCTGCTCAAGTACGACTCGGTTCACGGGAGATTCCCGTCAGCCGTCAAGGCCACGGACTCGGGGCTCGAGGTGGACGGCAAGACGGTGCGCATCGTGGCGGAGAAAGACCCCACGAAGCTGCCCTGGAAAGAGCTGGGCGTCGACGTGGTGGTGGAATCGACGGGGCTGTTCACCAAGCGCGACGATGCGCAGAAGCATATCGCGGCGGGTGCGAAGGTCGTACTCATCTCGGCGCCGGCCACCGATCCGGACGCCACCATCGTGCCCGGTGTGAACCACACCGAGCTCGACCGGGAGAAGCACAGGATCATTTCGGTCGCGTCGTGCACGACCAACTGCCTGGCGCCGGTGGCCAAGGTGCTGCACGACAATTTTGGAATACACTACGGTCTGATGACGACGATTCACGCCTATACAAATGATCAGCGCATTCTGGATCTGCCGCACAAGGACCTGCGCCGCGCGCGCGCGGCTGCGGTGTCGATGATCCCGACCACGACGGGCGCGGCCAAGGCGGTCACCAAGGTGCTGCCGGCCCTGAAGGGCCGTCTCGACGGCACCTCGGTGCGCGTACCCGTGTCGGACGGCTCGCTCGTGGATCTCACGTTTGAAACTGAAAGGCCCGCCAGCGTGGAACAGATCAACAACGCCATGCGCGAGGCGGCAAACTCTTCGATGAAGAACATCATCGAGTACACCGAAGATCCCATCGTGTCCATCGACGTGGTCGGCAATCCGCACTCCGCGGTGTTCGACTCGCAGTGCACGATGGCGCTCGGCGACAAGTTCTTCAAAGTGATGGCCTGGTATGACAACGAATTCGGCTATTCCGGCCGGATGGTGGACGTGCTCCGAATGATTGGACGATGATGGAGGCATGAAAAAACTTTCCATTCGTGACTGTGACGTGAAGGGCAAGCGCGTGCTCGTGCGAGTGGACTTCAATGTTCCGCTGGACAACGACCTTTCCATAACCGACGACACCCGCATCCAGGAGTCGCTCCCGACCATCAAGGATGTGCTGGATCGCGGCGGGCGGCTCATCCTCATGAGCCACCTGGGGCGTCCTCGCCACCGCGAGCCCGGGCTTTCGCTGGCGCCGGTGGCACAGCGTCTGGCCGAGCTGATCAACAATCCGCTCCGGTTTGCGGACGACTGCGTGGGTCCGGACGTGAAACAGAAAGTCGCCGGGCTGCGCGACGGCGAAGCGCTGCTGCTCGAGAATCTCCGCTTCCACCCGGAAGAGGAGGCCAACGATCCCGCGTTCGCGAAGGAGCTCGCCTCCATCGCGGACATCTACGTGAACGACGCCTTCGGCACCGCGCACCGCGCGCACGCCTCCACCGCGGGTGTGGCCGAGTTCATCCCGGTCCGCGCGGCGGGATTCCTGATGGAGAAGGAACTGCGCGCGCTGGGTGATGCGCTCAACAATCCGGCACGGCCGTTTCTCGCCGTGCTGGGTGGCGCCAAGGTCTCGGGCAAGATCGATCTCATCAAGGCGCTGCTCGATCGCGTCGACGTGCTCCTGGTGGGCGGCGGAATGATGTACACCTTCATCCGCGCCTCCGGACTCGAAGTAGGGCGCAGCATCGTGGACGAGAAAAATCTCCCGATGTGCAAGGAGCTCCTGTCGCGCACGCGGCCGGGCCGCTCGCGGTTGTTGCTTCCCGTCGACACCATCGTGGCGCAGGAGATCGATGACGCCGCGCCCACGCGCGAAGTGTCCATCGCCGATATTCCCGAAGACTGGTGCGGAGTCGACATCGGCCCCAAAACGGTGGATCTGTTCAAAGCGCAGATCGCCACCGCGCGCACCATTTTCTGGAATGGGCCCATGGGCATCTTCGAAAAGCCGTCCTTCGCCGAAGGCACGCGCGCCATCGCGCGCGCGATCGCGGATGCCACCGGTCGCGGTGCCTCCACCATCGTGGGGGGCGGCGACAGCGTGGCGGCGGTGAGCCTGATGGGCATCGCGAACCGGTTCACGCACATCTCGACGGGCGGCGGTGCGTCGCTCGAGTTCATGGAAGGCCGTTCGTTGCCCGGCGTGGAAGCGCTGTGTGACGTGGCCGAAGTGGCCGGTTAGCGATCGTTCGCCCCACTATGTCGCGACGCAGCCTTATCGCCGCGAATTGGAAGATGAACCACACCGTCGCGAAAGCGACGGAATTCGTCGTTCCGCTTCGTGCTGCGTTGCCACGGCTCACGCCGGTTGACCTCGCCATTTTTCCGTCCTTCTTTTGCGTGCATGCACTGGCTGAAGCCTTGAAGGGTACGGGTGTCGCGGTCGGCGCGCAGGATCTGCACTGGGAAACCAGCGGTGCGTTCACCGGCGAAGTCTCCGGTGAAATGTTGAAGGACGCCGGCGCCACCATGGTGCTGGTCGGTCACTCCGAGCGACGTCACGTGATGGGGGAGAGCAA
>DATNGX010000020.1:0-4013 GCA_035605755.1 Candidatus Krumholzibacteriia bacterium | reverse complement strand
ACGGCTGAATCTGGAAGAACTCGCCGTCGTCGACGACGCGCGTGATCACATCGACCATGTCATACGGAACTTTCGCATCGTCGGGAATGATCGTATTCAGCGACGCGTCGCGGCGGCCGGGTTCGTCGGTGGGTGTGACGCGCGGCGTCTCGGTCAGATTGTTCTGCGGAATGAACGTGAGCAGCTTCCGAATGAGCAGGATGCAATCCTGGTCGTTGCGCGCCATCAAATGCGCGATGCCGCTCTTGGATGAATGTGTTTGCGCGCCGCCGAGATCTTCGAACGACACTTCTTCGTTCGTCACCATCTTGATCACGTTGGGACCGGTGACGAACATGTGGCTGGTCTGGTCGACCATCACGATGAAGTCGGTGATGGCGGGGGAGTACACGGCACCGCCCGCGCACGGACCCATGATGGCGGAAATCTGCGGCACCACTCCCGAGGCCAGCGTGTTGCGCAGAAAAATTTCGGCGTAACCGCCTAGGCTCGCCACACCTTCCTGGATGCGCGCGCCGCCGCTGTCGTTCAGCCCGATGACGGGCGCGCCGTTCTCGACGGCCAGGTCCATGAGCCGGCAGATCTTGGCCGCATTGGATTCGCTGAGCGTGCCGCCGAACACGGTGAAGTCCTGCGCGAAGGCATAGGTCAGCCGGCCCGCGACCGAGCCGTAGCCGCACACCACGCCGTCGCCGGGCGGCTGGTTGTCGCCGATCCCGAAGTCGGTGGCGCGGTGCGTCACGAAGACACCCAGCTCCTGGAAGGTGGCCGGGTCGAAGAGCAGGTTGATGCGCTCGCGGGCGGTCAGACGGCCGGAATCGTGGATCCTGGCCACCCGTTCGGGCCCTCCGCCGGCTTCGGCGGCAGCGCGCATTTCGGCAAGTTTCTTGAGCTTGGGATTCTCGGGCATTGGGAGACGACGGGACCGCGGTGAAGGAACGACGAGACATTCCACGCCCTTCGCGGGAGTCCTCGCCTGGTCGCATGGATTCTATTTGTGGAAGCGAAGGTGCGTCAACGGTTTTCGATTGCCCAAAACGCGTTATTTCCGTTAATATTAATCCATTACGCGACCCGCGGTGGGTCCGCGGGAAGTGCCCGGGAGGAATCGGTGCGTAGACTTTTTGTGGTCCTCACTGCGGTGGTGGGGTTGGGGCTTTACGGTTGTTCGAAGAAGGCCGCCAACCAGGAACAGGCGTCCGAAACCAAGTCAGAATCCTCGCCCCAGGGCATGATGCCGGATACCACCGGCGCGCCCCGCCAGGAAGCCGTTCCGATGAACGACGTGCCCGAGAATCCGGTGGACGGACTCGCGATCAATCCGTACTTCGACGAAGCCGGCACCAAGACCGACATTGCAGTCGCGCCGGGTGAGCAGTTCAAGCTCTACATCATGGCGCAGACGGTGGAACCGTATCCGACCGGGTCGGCTCAGCTCCGTCTCCAGCTTCCCCCCGGCGTCAATGTGCTCTACACGGTCGAGACCGATCACAAGCTGAGCTCGCTCGGCCGCTACGATTTCAATTACATGATCGCATACGATTGCACGCCGCCGGGACGCTTCGTCGTGGTGTCGTACGTGCTGCAGGCGGATCAGGATTTCAAGGGTGGAAAGGTCGAGGTGCTGCCGGGCTTCCTTTCCGACAACGCCACCTTCCTCGGTTTCGCGACGTGTGAATTCATCGAAGTGCGCGCAGCGGGTGGTACCGCGACCATCAAGCTCAAAGCGTAACGGTTTTCGACAGATTTGTTTCTCCTGCAATCGACCCCGCAGATTTGCAACTCGAGGTGTTCATTCATGGGTAAGCAGGACATTTGCTCCGTGGCGCTTGGCGCCGCGTGTCTTCTTTTGGCCGCCAACGCGGTTGCGTTCACGCCGCCGCGCGATGGCGGACCTCTGCCGCGGGCCTACTACGACGCCAAAGCCAAAGACCGCACGGCCTTCACCGCGCCGCATGCGTGGGTACAGAAGGCAGAACGCCTGCGGAGCGAGCGCGCCGCCTATCTGGCCGGAGCGGGAGATCTGCAGCGCTTCGGGGCCGAGAGCTTCGCCGTCGCCGACACGTTTCGCGCCGTCGTCTTTCCCGCCTATTACAGCAACCAGGCCAGCGAGCCCGCGCTTTACACCACGCTCCAGACACAGTTGTTCGGGGCCAACGCCACCGGCAGCATTACCGACTACTACCACGAGGTCTCGTACGACCAGCTGACCGTCACCGGTGACGTGTATCCGTGGACGCATCTTCTCAAGATCAACACCTACTACGCGGGAAGCTGCAATGGCGTGCAGGTGGGATGCTCCTTTACCGGCGAGCTCATCAAGGAAGTGCTGGATGCGAGGGACGCCAGCGTCAATTTCGCGAAGTACGACAACGACGGTCCCGACGGCGTTCCCAATTCCGGCGACGACGATGGCTACGTGGACGCTCTCGTCATTGTGCAGAGTCTTCCGGGTGGTGAGTGCGGTGGAGCCAATGCCGCCAATATCATTTCGCACACATGGTCGTACACCGCGTGGCCCCAATCGGCGGGCGTCCCGTACAGCACCGGTGACAACGCTCACAACGGCGGCAAGATCAAGATCGACACGTATGTGATCGTCCCGGCCGGCAACTGCGGCGCCAGCGTTCCGTACAGCGCGACCGAAGTGATCGACATCGGGACACTCGCGCACGAGCTCGGCCACACCATGGGACTCCCCGATCTGTACGACACCGACGGCGGCGGCTACGGCATCGGCGACTGGGGCATCATGGGAACGGGCAGCTGGTTCCACAACGGCGCCGTCACGACGGTGGCGGAGAAGCCCGCGCACATGGATGCATGGTGCAAGCAGGAGCTGGGCTGGGTGACACCGGTGCAGATCGGCTGGCAGCCCACGCCGGTGCAAATCGACGACGTCGAAAACAATCCGAACGTCTACAAGCTTCCGTTCGCCGACGAGCGCTTCCGCCGCTCGACCACGTGCGCGCTTGCGGGCAGCTATTCTTTGTATTGCGGACTCACCGCCGCGGAAGCGGCGGCGCGGCACTACGTGAGCGCGGGCGCGGGCTACGGCTCCAACTGGTATCAGACCATCGAACGCACCTTCCACTATTCGGGAAGCGGCTCGGTGACGCTGCAGTATCAGTACGCGCACGAGCTCGAGTTCACCGACGGAATTCCGTACGACTTTGCGCGCACGATCCTCTCCGTGAACGGCACGGAAACGCCGCTCAAGCAGTACATCGCGTCGGGAAGCGGTTCGGAAACTTTGTTGCTGACCGGATATCTCACCCCACTGGCCGGCGCGGGCGGCGATTACACGATCAAGTTCCGCGTCATCAGCGACAGCTCATTCGACGATTCCGACGGCGAAGCGCCGACGACGTGCGGTGCGTTCGCAGTCGACAATGTGAACGTCAGCGGCGGCGGCGTCACGTACACCTCCGGTTTCGAAACCTCGAACGACGGCTGGCACGTGAATCCCACCGAGACCGTGAGCGCCGAGTACTGGCTGGTGGAGAATCGCCACAAGGTCGGGTTCGACGTGAATCTCAAGGGCGAAGGCCTGCTCATCTGGCATGTCGACGATGAAATGCTGCATGCGCCGCTGCTCGTCAACAACGGCACCAACAATGCGCCGCGGGGACTGACCCTGGAAGAAGCGGAAGGCGTTTTCGATCTGAACGGTGCGACCCCCAACTACGGGGAAGCGGCGGACGTGTATCCGGGAACGACAAACAACACCGCGTTCAACGGTGCGTCGACGCCCAACAGCAACGATAACACCAGCCGGCCCACGCAGATCTACGTGAACAACATCAGCCCCGCCGGCGCCGTCATGACGGCCACGCTGCGCGCAGGCAATCCCGGCCCGGTAGCGAACGCGATCAATCCTCCGTCGATCGACAACGACCAGACCTCGGTGCCCGTCACCGTGACGGGCGCGCGTCTTCGTTACGGCGCGACATTGAAGTTCTCCATCCCCCAGAAGGATATGCTGCCCGGTTCACTCGAGTGGGTGGACGAAA
>DATNGX010000019.1:0-2444 GCA_035605755.1 Candidatus Krumholzibacteriia bacterium | reverse complement strand
ACTTTGGCCGTGGTACCGTAGACGGCGTAGGAGCCGTTCACGGTGAGACGACCGAGGCCTGTCCAGAACGGATTCCCGCCGTCAATCTCCGTCCATCCGACATTGCCCGCGCAATCGTTCGTGTATTCCAGCGCGACTGCGTCATAGCTCGGCTCGGTGTCCAGCTTGAGGGCGAACGACACGTCGAGCTGCGTTGTCGGACCGCCTGCGATGGAAAGGCAGCTCTTCGTGCACCACGCCTGATTCCACCCATTGCCGTAGCCGGGAAGTGCGACGTAGGTGCACAACGCGTAGCTGTTGTCGGGCCGTGCGCCGAGCCACAGCGACTTTGTGCCCTCGAGCGGACCAAACGCGAGGCCGGTGTAGTCTTCGATGTGCCAGAAGTCGCCGATCTGAGTCGTGAGATCGACAGATGTCCAGCCCATTGCAGTGCACTGGGCGCCAGAGTCGAAGCTGGCACTATGCAGCCATGTTGTTTCGGGAGCGGACATGGCCGCGAGTCCGCCCTGGCGTTCCGCCACAAGCGGGTTATCGGTTGCGCCGAAGCGTGGTTGATCGATGCGCGCGCGTTCGGTCTTGAGCGCGCGTGCGTCGGCCCGGTGGCCGGTGAAAAGCAGAAAGAAAGCAAGAATGGCGAATGCGGACCTGGTGCGCATGTCGTCTCCTCTCCGGGGCGCGAAGGGGTTGCCCTTGAACGAGCACGTACAGAGGTCGGCTAACAGGAAGAGCGCCGTTTCGGGACGGAACGGCTAAGACAAACGTAGGCTGGGGTGGACTCAGCGGACTCGGAAGCTGCGATAGACCTGATTCGAGCGCAATCCCTCATTGTCGACAGCGCGCAGAAGGAAGGTGAATGCGTGACTCGTATTGAGGGAGTCGGGCGTGAGGACAAAAGTGGAGTCATTAGCGTGCACGGGACTCCATGGGATGCCAACCGAATCAGCCGGCTCGAACGCTCCCGTGTCATTCTGGGCGAAGAGATATTCGAAGCCCGTCACCGCGCCATCGGAGTCCCATCCACCCCAGTAGAAATGAACGGGATTGTCGACGGTGGAACCCTCGGGAGGGCCGGCGGCGAGCCACACTCGTGGCGGATCGTTCGAGGACCGGCCGCCGCAATCGAAGCAGTCGTCGCTGCAGGACGGGAAAAGAAGACTGGAGATGACCAGAACATGAGCCAGGCGCACACGTGCCTCCGTGAAGCAACTCCAAGAGTCGGATCACGAACGAATGTTACGCGGTCACGTTCTATAACCCAGATTCGGCGAGAGCCAGCGTTCCGCGTCGGCGACTTTCATGCCTTTGCGTTTCGCGTAGTCTTCGACCTGATCGCGCGCGATCTTGCCGACGCCGAAGTAGTGGGATTGGGGGTGTGAGAAGTACCAGCCGCTCACGGATGATGCGGGCCACATGGCGAACGATTCGGTGAGTGTGACGCCGGTCGCGTTTTCGCCGTCGAGGATATCGAACAGTGTGCGCTTCTCTGTGTGGTCGGGGCACGCGGGATAACCAGGAGCGGGGCGGATGCCGCGGTAGCCTTCTTTGATGATCTCCTCGTTGGAGAGGTGCTCGTCTGTGGCGTAGCCCCAGAACTCGCGGCGCACGCGTTCGTGCATGCGCTCAGCGAACGCTTCCGCCAGTCGATCGGCGAGCGCTTTGGCCATGATCGCGCGATAATCATCGTGCGCCTTCTCGAATTCATCCACGATGACGTCGAGTCCGTCGCCCGCGGTGACGATGAACGCACCCACGTGATCCGCGACGTTCGCATCCACGGGCGCCACGAAATCGGCGAGACAGAAGTTGGGACGCGAATCGGTTTTGTCGGCCTGCTGGCGCAGACAGTGCAACATCGTGCGCTCGTTACTGCGCGTCGCGTCGGTGAAGACGCGGATGTCGTCGCCCACGGCGGCGGCGGGGAAGAATCCGATCACGCCGCGCGCTTTGAGGCGCTTGCCTTTGACAAGGGTATCCAGGAGCTCGCGCGCCTCCTTATATAATGAGGAGGCCTGCTCACCCACCACGGGATCTTCAAGTATTTTGGGATATACTCCGCGTAACTCCCATGCTTGAAAGAACGGTGTCCAATCGATGCGCTCCACCAGGTCTTCGAGCGGATAGTCATCGAAGATCTTGGTTCCCAGGAACGAGGGCGCCGGCGCCACCTTCGCGAGATCGATCTTTTCGCGGCGTGAGCGCGCGGCGACGAGCGGCATCAATTTGGCTTCGCCGCTACCGGCAGCCTCGCGCGCCTCGCGGAGCTTGCGATATTCGTCTTTCTTGCCGGCTGCAAAGTGCGCGCGTGTGGTATCGCCGAGCAGCTGATTGACGACTCCGACGGCGCGCGACGCGTCCAGTACGTGCACGACGGGTTTGTCGTACTCGGGATCGATTTTCACGGCGGTGTGCGCCACCGACGTGGTGGCGCCGCCGATCAAGAGCGG
>DATNGX010000018.1:0-3077 GCA_035605755.1 Candidatus Krumholzibacteriia bacterium | reverse complement strand
CTTTATTCGGGCGGCGGCGTCTTCAATGCCGGCGCAGGAGCCAGACCGGTTCACGCGCTCGAGCTCTACGGCGGCTTCTACGCGTCGGGACCGTACCGCGAAGATGGCTGGGTGGGACGCATCAATTACGATCTGAATCGCAGATGGACGCTGGGCACGGTGGTGCGATTTCCCAGCGACTACCAGAATTACGACGCGAAGGAATATGGCGTTTCGGCATCTCTGACCTATCGCTCGTTCCGGCCGGGATCGCCGTAGTCCGTATTGCCATCCTGCCGTCGCGCTATATAATGAGCGGCGATTGTTCCGGTACCTCCACCACGGCAATCTGAGGAGGCTTTGTCATGCTTGGTTTTCTGATTCGGTGCCTGGTCACCGCGCTGGGTCTTTGGGTCGCATCGGCGACACTCAGGGGTGTTCACTCCACGGGATTTCTTTCTCTCCTGGGAGCGGGACTCGTGCTCGGCATCGCCAATGCCGTCGTGCGCCCCATCCTCGTCGTTCTCACGCTGCCCATCACCATTCTCACCCTCGGCCTGTTTCTGCTCGTGGTGAACGGGCTGATGGTGCTTCTCGTGTCCAAGCTGATGGACGGCTTCTCGGTGGACAGCTTCTGGTGGGCAATGATCACGGCGATCATCGTGACAATTGTCGGCTGGTTTGCCAACGCGTTCATCGGTCCGCGCGGCCGCTTCGAGAAGTACTCGCACGGCCGCAAGATATAGCGGCGTGTCGGATTCGCACGAAACCAGACCGAGATACCGATTCAGCCGCCGTGTGGCGGACTATGTACGCTACCGTCCGCGCTATGCGCGCGAGCTTCTCGACTGGCTGAGTGAGACCATCGGCTTTGCGCCGGCGTGGCGCGTGGCCGACGTGGGAAGCGGCACCGGCATCTTTGCAGAGCTTCTGCTCGAGAACGGCAATGAAGTGTTCGCTGTCGAGCCCAATGACGGCATGCGGGAAGAAGCGGAAGCGTCGCTCGCGCACTTTCCCAATTTCCACAGTGTGAACGGCACCGCGGAAGCAACGACGCTGCCCGATCACTGCGTGAATCTCGTCACCGCCGCACAGGCCTTTCACTGGTTCGATCCGGCGGGAACGCGAGCGGAGCTCCAGCGTATCGTCACAGGGAACGGAGCCGTGTTGGTCGTGTTCAACACGCGCGTCGTCGACGCCAACGCGTTTTCACGTGGGTACGAAGAATTGTTGCGCTCACGCGCGGTGGATTACACGCGCGTGGATCACCGCCTGGTGGATGCGGCGCGCCTGCGCGCATTTTTTGGCGATTATCGTGAGTGGCGCCGGCGCTGGATCAAGCGGCACGACGTCGACGGTGTGGTGGGATTATCGGCTTCTTCGTCGTACACGCCGGCGCCCGGTCATCCCGCTCACGACGCGTTCTACACGGCGTTGCGCGAGCTCTTCGCCGCCCACGCGGACAACGGCCAGGTGGAGTTCCTGTACGAAACCGAAGCGTATCTGGGACGGTTGAGCTAGGCTGCGATCAGACCGGCAGATTGGGCAGTTCCGGCATCAAGTCCGATACCCAATCCGGCAACAACTCGCACACGCACAGGACGAGCACGCCGATCCGATGCGCCTGCGAATCCACCACCGCGCGTCCGCGGCGCTTGAAACCCTGCACGTAGTTGAACGATAAACGCAGCGTCTTGCGGAGCAGATTATTTGTCGGTGCCACAACGCTGTCGTTGAGGCGCGGGAATTTCCAGAACGCTCCCGGCAGCGCGCACCCTCCCTCGAGGAACGTACACTCGAATCCTTCGCGGGCAAATGCCTGGCTCACGGTCGTGGGGCCGGGCTCCGGGCTCTTGCGCAACTGATGCAGCGGGTGATCCGAGTTCTTTTCGTAGATGAGAATCCTGGCGTCGTCTTTGAGAACGGCGGATATCAATTTGGCGGTGTGCTCGAGCGGTCGTATGGATGCAAACGCGGCCATGCTGAACACCGAGTCGAAGCGTGAATGAAAATCGTCAGGATGCGTCTTGAGGAAATCGCGCTGAACGAATTCGATATTCAGTTTCATGCCGAGCATCTGCTCGTGGTACGCCTTCCGCTTCATGCACAACTCGACCGCTTCCTTGCGCACATCGAGTCCCACGACTTGCGCACCCATGCTGGCAAGAATGATCGACTGCATTCCCAGCCCGCATCCCAGATCCAGAATGCGCGGCGTGCGCGTATCGGTCATGAGGAACGAGACTCCGTGAGCCACCTGCGGAATCACGGTCTGTTCGAAGTAACTCCTCAAGCGGGGGTTCAGGTAGCGGCCGTAGTAGAGACGCTCGTCCGCCAGTAAGGCCCGTTCCGCGTCTGTGTAGCCGCCGTGCTCCAGCTCGTGCAGGAGAGCGACATAGAAACTCTGGACGGTCTCCAGGTTCGAGCCGCGCGAGGACGGGGCCACAAACATCATGCGTTCCATTATGTCTGCCTCAATGGGGGCGTGGGAAGGCTGAGCTTCCTGTTCTTCCAGCATCTCTGACGGTCGCTGAGGGGTTCCCATAACGCTCCATCCGTGCAATTTGCGCACCCGTTCCCCGGGGTCGCTCGAGGCCCTTCCGGGCATATTGTCATTCAACCAGTTAGACGTGCGCGCGCGTCCCGCCGTACCGGCTCTGTCGATCCACCGGTCCGAGAGGCGGGGCATTGCACCCGCACCGGTGGAAACCGCCGACTATTTTAGCCCATCCCGGGGAAGAAATTCCCGCAAAAATACGGCATCCCATGCGGCCAAAGCCTGCTTGGGGGCGAGCTTGTCGTCCACCAGGCCCAGGTGCGAGAAGAGGACAAGCCCCGGCGGAGCGCCGGGAAACGCGGACAAGTCGAAATCGGTGAAGGTGAGCTGAAACACCGCCGTCGCGTGCACCTTGTCGAGCAACTGCGCCTGCCGTGTGATGTAACGCTTCTGCTCCGCTTCCGACGACACCAGGGTGTCGATGGTCGCACTCGACCATCCGCCTTCAGTCACCATCGAGGGCAGCGAGTGTCCCTCCAGCAGGCGCGAGTAATAATTGACCGGAATATCTTCGGGCTGTGCGAATCCTCCGAGATAGGGA
>DATNGX010000017.1:0-23287 GCA_035605755.1 Candidatus Krumholzibacteriia bacterium | reverse complement strand
ACGCCGTCCATCTGAACCTGCCCCTGGTCACCGCGCCCGCCCTGTACATGCACCTGATCGCCCGATTTGACGATGCCGCTCTTGAGTCCAACCTTCTCCAGCGCATCATCAACAGGCATTGCTTGCAGTGGCGCACTGGTGCAGGTTTCCTTCACCTCGATAAGCGCACGCTGTGCGCCGACCACGATTTCCTGCGTCTTCATTACCACCGTGACCTCCATCCGGAAGTCGAGGTTTACGGCGAGATCCTCTGTCACCGTGATGCTGTCCCGTTCCAGCGCCTTGAATCCCATCATCATGGCGCGCACGCGATACGTGCCGGCTGGAACACTTGTGATCGTGTACGATCCGTCGGCCAGCGTCATCGCTCCCATGGTGGTGCCCACGAGTATCACGTTGGCGTACGCAATCGGAGTTCCGTCCGCTTTCAATACTTTTCCGCGAATGGTTCCGCCGCCGGATGTGGCGACGGCAATACAAAGCCCAAGCGCGAGGATGGCATTACGCATAACCAGCCTCCTGGTTTTCGAACTACGAGTATTGCGTGGGGATCTGTGCGCGGCGGTGGGATGTCGGGCCGCGGGATCGTTGTATGGAATTAGCGGGGTGGCCGCACAACTGTCAAGCGCGTGATTACGCGGTGGGCTGGATCATGCCGGGCGCTTCCGTTCGAACATGATAGCTCCCTCCTCCAGTGTCGCGCTGGAGAGAACAAAGTCATTCTTTTCCAGCACGCGAATGGAAGGCGCCAGCTCGGGCAGGGTGTGCGCCACCACACGCTCGATCTCGGCGTGGGCAAAGGCCCACTCCACCAGCGCACGCACGAACTCGGAAGCGTATCCGCGGCGCTGCTGCGCCTCCATCACCGAGTAGCCCACCTCGCAGGTGTGCGGGGCGACAAACTTTCCTTTGAAGCCGCCAATGCCCATGAGCAGCGGCTGTGCGCCGTCACGCCGCAGGAGCATGTACCACGTGCCCCAGCCGCCGTTGTCGGGATTGGCGGCGAGATGGTCGCGTGTCCATTTCATGGTGTTTTCGTCGTTGAGTGGCGGCGGCCAGCCCTCGGAGATCTCGGCCCCCAATAAACGCGCGAGCCCGGCGCGGTCGCCGAGCTCGGCATCGATCATCTCGAGCGTCACCGCGACCAGCGTCAGTCGGGGTGTGGTGAGCTCGATCCACACGGTCATCGCCGCGTCGCGGTCTTTTTCTTTGCGGCGACGCGCACGGGCTTTTTCTTCTCGGTCGCGCGCACGGTCTTGATCTTGTCTTCGGCGCGAATGGAGAACTTGAGCGCGGACCATGTCTCGTCGATGGCGCATACCTTGTAGTCCACCAGCCCGTGTGCGAGCGCAACCTCGCGCACGATGGTTTCCGAAATATCGCTCTCGACGTTGGAGGCTTTTTTCGGCCACGCCACCCACAGCGGCGCTGCGGCGAGGGCCAGCTGCACGGCGCGCATCTGCGCCTCGTAGCGTCGCGCGGACTTCACGAACCAGATGGTGAGACTGCGCTCCTTGGTGGCACGTGTGCGCAGCTCGGCGCCGTCGGGCAGGATGCCCAGCGTCTTCGTGAACTCCCGGGGCGCGTCGATCACCACCACGATCGCCTTCTTGTCGATACCGAGCTTCTGCGGCAGAGGCGTTCCCGAGTAGCCGGTGCTGCGCTCGGACGGCACCACAAACTCCTTGGGCGGCGCCGCGATCGCGGCAGCGATGGCGTTGGTCGCCTGCGTCCACGATGAGAACGCGGCATCCGGCAGGAGCGAGCGGATCTTCTCCACCTTTTCCGGTTCGCCTTCCACGAACACGAGCGGCACCGCGCGTGTGTCCTTGTATTCGCGCAGTGAGAGCGCCACCTCGCGTCCGTGCGACGGCAGATGACCGAGGTCGATCAGCACCGCCGCGGGCGGACTCTTGCGCACGCCGCGCAGAAGATCGGGTGTCAGGGCGTCGTAGTCGACCTGATAGCCGGCTTCGCGCAGTCCCTTGATGCGCTCTTTCGCCTCAACGGCATTCCAATGGATGAGTCGTATGCGTGTCATCAAAATGTGAACCCCATGACGAGGTAGTAACGCCACTGCGGATCGTAGATCACGTCCGGTACGCTGAAGAGCGGATTGGTGTATTTCGCCTTGTCGATCGCGTACGCCGCAGTGAAGTTCACCGTCGTCGGATAAGAGTAAAACGAACCCAGGTTCAGACGAAGCTCGCCACCGGCGGAGTGATAGTAATCACGATTCTGATATGCCGCGGTGTCGTCGGACGGCAGATTACCGTGATTCCACGCCGAACCCATGTCGTAGAACACGCCGCCGTAAAGATCCTTGAATGTGAGCCATGACATCTGTTTGTTGGCGCGACGAATGATCGGAAAGCGATACGTCGCGCTGACCATGGCGCCCTTGCGGCCGCCGATGGCGTAGTAGGTGTAGCCGCGAATGTTGTCCATGCCGCCCATGTACACCCAGAAGAAGTCGTCCACCACGTTGTCGATGATCGACGTCTTGAAGCGCAGCTGGAGCGTGTGCTGCCACTTCGGAAGCGGGATGTACTCCTTGTAGTCCAGCGTGTACTGCCCAAACTTGAACCGTGTAAAGTGCGGTTTGTTCCCGTAATCGAACGTTCCGTCCACGAAAAGGTCATCGTTGGCGTACACCGTCTCGAGATCGAATTCACGCCCGCCGCGCGGGTTGATGTCCGAGTCCATCGATCGCTTGATCTTCTTGTAGTACCAGCGCGCGTGCGCCTCATTGGCGTTGTAGTACTTCCAGCCGAACTCCTGGTCCTCCTGGCGCGGAGCGCCCGGGTCGTTGAGCGGCACGAAGGACGGATCGCCATGAATCTTGTACTCGCTGTGGTCCCACCACACCGAAACGTCGTTTCTGTGCGTGAGGCCGTACTGATCCTCGAGATCGAAGCGCAGGCCGACGTCTGCGCTCCACACGTCGTAGCGATACTTGAGGAAGTAGTAGCGGTCCAGGTCCTCGATCGCGAACTGGTCCTCGTACTTCTCACGCACCTTGAAATACTGCATGAACAGCACCGGGAAGAACCGGCGCAGCTCGAAATTGATGATGGCGTCGTATTCGCCGTCGACGCCGTAGGAACCGCCGAAGAAGAGGGTCTGGCGGTCCATGATTTCATTCGTGCTCGCAAACATTCCCACACGCGGCACACCGTCCCAGATCACGACGCGCGGATAGAACTGAAAGCCCGTGTAGTCCCAATCGTAGGGAACGGCGGCCGAAGCCGACGGTGATGCGCTGCCCTGTGTCGTGTGCTCGACGGCCGCACCGTTGGTCGTGGCGGCAGCGGCGACGGGCGCGCTGGCACTCACGGTGGAGTCGGTCGCGACGGCCACGTTCGTGGTATCCACCGCTCCGCTCGACGCGACGTCCTCGGTCACCACAGCACTGCTGGCCAGCGACTCCGAGCGTGCCTTCATCTGCGCGCACTCGTCGTATTCGCCCGCGCTGCGTACGGCGTACGCGTCGGGCGTGAGCGTGGCGACGACGGCGTCGGTGCTCTCCAACCGCGACACGCGGTAGCCCCTGGCCGTGTACTGCGCGTAGACGACAGCGCCGTCGGCAGCGCAATCGGGCATGAACGCTCCACCGATGACGTTGGTGATTTGCCTTGTCTCTTTTGTCTGCAAATCCATCGAGTAGATATTGAAGATTCCGGAGCGGTCGGAAGCAAAGATGACGCGCCCTTCGGGTGCGTACCTCGCATCTCTTTCATCCGAGTCGGTTCGAAGCTCATATCGGAAGTCGGATCCATCCGCAGCGATCGACGCGATGTCGCGCGAACCCGTGGTGAAGATTCCGAACAGAATGCGCGAGCCATCCGGCGAATACTGCGGGTTGTAGAACTGCACACCCTTCTGCGGTCCGTAGATGACCTTGAGATTATTGCCGTCGGCGTCAAGGGTGGCGATTCGGTGCGTGCCGTCGCCGTTCAGGATGCACACCAGCCGCTTTTCGTCGGGCGACCACGACGGCTCCGCAGCGCGCGCCTTGTGCGTGATGCGCTTCTCTTTCCTGGCGGCGACGTCGTAGACGAACAGATCACTCAACTTCGACTTGTAGATGTCGGCGCTCTCGTGGCGCGCATACAATATGCGCTTGCCGTCGCGCGAGTAATACGGCCGCGACGACGCATCATCCGCGACGTGGTGGAGGTCCTTGCCGTCGCGCCCAATCGTATACAGGTCCGTCGCCGAGTAGTCGCTGCCCTTGTTGGAGAGAAACGCCACCGTTTTGCCGTCCGGGCTGAACGAGGGCCCCAGCGTCATGAAACCGTCGTCGGAGAGCACCGTTCCCTCGCGCTGGTCCTTGTACACAGGAACGAGCTCGGCATCGAAGCGCTGCTTCAGCGCCACGCGCCAGTCGTCGTACACCTGATCGGCCGTCTTCCCCGTCACTTCCTTGATCGCCCCGTCGATGGTGAGCCGGTTGATCTTTCCCAGGTGCTTGTTGATGTCGCGAATGGCATCGTCGCCATAGGTCTGACCGATGTAGCGCACCAGGCCGTAGCCGTGGTCGTACACGCGCTCATTGTCGATGCCTTTGTGGCCGAGAAAGCCCATGTCGTCGAAGCGCAGCATCTTGTTTTCGACAAGCGCCGAGCGCAGGATCATGTCGCGGTGCGAATCCCAGCAGTCGTTGCGCATGCTGGGCGACTGGTACTGCGCCACACCCTCCGCCCACCACGCCGGCACCACGGTGCCGGTGATCGGGTACGACACGATCACGTCCGGATAGCCGTTGATCACGTCGGGACGCTTTTCCTTTTCGAAATCGATGGCCTGGAAGTAGAACGCCGGGATCCGCTTCGGGAACTTCATTCCGGCCTGGATCGACACGATGTGTGTGTACTCGTGCGTCACCACGTTGCGCAGCCACTCGGTGGTCCCGCGCAGGTTGAACTCCAGGTTGGTGGCCCAGATCTCCACCTTGTTGTCATAGAAGTAGGCGGCGCCGTTGGAGTAATCCTGGGTGTCCAGGATGACGAAGTGCACCCGCTTGGGCTCGTAATTGTAGACGCTCGTGACCGGGCCGTAGATCTCCTCGGCGATCTGCGCCACCTGCTCGCCGGTCCATTCGGCGCCCTCATGGAAATGGACGTCGAAGTGCTCGGTGGAGATGGTCTTCCACTTCAGACGCGGGTTCGTGGTGGCACCGGCCCCGGTGTGCAATACGGCAACAGCCAACAGCCCCAGGATCGGGGCTCGGCTCAGAATATGTCTCAACTGCATGTAGTCCTGTCGGTCGGGTGTTACTGCAGGGGTGGGTCGGACGCCGCCGGAACGGCCACGTGCATAATACTTTACCGTGTTTTGGGCGGAGAGTCAATGGCGGAGAAAGCGCGGCCCGCGGCCGCGCCCGGGGCGGGGCCGGGGGGATCAAAAATCGAAACTTGAGATGGAGCCCCGATCGAGGAACGTGAGGGGTTGGAGTCGGCTTTGGCCTCGAGGAATTCCGCCGCCTGGAGCGCCCGCAACGACTTATCGATGGGTTTGACCTCGTCGATGACTTCCACCGTGGTCACGTCCAGCTCGTGGAACCGGCGCGCCGACGGGAGCACACGCGTCTCCAGCGACCCGACCGCCTCATTGTAGGCCGTAATCGACCGCTCCAGGTTGAGCCCCACCTTGCCGAAGTGCTCGGCCAGCTTGCTCAGCCGGCCGTAGAGGTCCTTGCCCAGGTTCTTGATCTCCTGGGCGCTCTCGGCGATTTTCTCCTGCCGCCATCCAAACGCGACCGCCTTCAAGAGTGCTATGAGCGTGGTCGGGGTAGCAATGATGACGTGGTCCTTGATGCCGTCGTCGATGAGCGCGGGATCATGCTCGAGCGCCGCGGAGAAAAAGTTTTCACCGGGCAGGAACATCACCGTGAACTCGGGCGCGTTGACGAACTGATTCTGATACGCCTTCTCCGAAAGTTTCTGAACGTGCACGCGCACATGGCGGGCGTGAGCCTTCATGAACTCTTTCGCCGTCGCCTCGTCCTTGGCTTCGACGGCGCTCAGGTATGCTTCCAACGGGGCTTTGGCGTCGATCACGATGGTCTTGCCGCCGGGCAGGTGAACCGTCAGATCGGGACGCAGGCGGCCGTCCTCGGTTTCGGTCGTGACCTGTCGATTGAAATCGACATGGTCCATCATCCCCGCCATCTCCACCACGCGCTCGAGCTGAATTTCGCCCCAGCGGCCGCGCACGATGGGCTTGCGCAGTGCATTGCCCAGGTTGCGCGTCTCGCTGCTGAGCGCTTCCGCGTGCGCGCGCAAGGTCTCCAGATGTTGGGTGAGGGCGCCATAGTCCTGACGCCGGACTTTTTCCAGCTCCTGGATCTGCGCGTTCACTTTTTCGAGTGATTCCGCGATCGGCTTTACCACCGTCTCGACGTCTTTGCGTTTCTGTTCGAGGTCGGTCTTGGCGCCGTCCTGGTACTTGTCGAGTGTGGTGCGCGCGAGGTGAAGGAATGCTTCGTTGTTGCTCTTGAGCGCGTCGCCGGAAAGAGCTTTGAAGGTGTCGGTGAGACGCGCCTCGCTCTCCTGCAGCGTGGCGATACGCTCGGCGGCAGAGCGACGTTCCTGCTCCAGCGTGGTCTCGAGCCGGGCCGTGCGCGCGCGCCCGACCAGCCACAGCACGAGTCCGCCCAGGGCCGCGCCGGCGAGGAACATGAGCACGAGGGTCGTCATGGGCGCGATTATATGGCCCGGACTTCCACCTGTCATCCGCAGAGTGGCTGATTCTTTACCGTCGCGTCCCGGTCACGACCTCTCCTGTCCGCGCTTCTCGGTCACGCGTTTCTTGCGGTCGAAATAGTCGGTCAGGAACTGGACGAACTCGGTCGCCGTGCGCGTCAGCGTGCGGTTCTTGCGCGTGTAGAGTGTGACGTCCTGGTGCATGACGAGCGGTTGCACGTCGAGACGCACGAGCTGGCCGCGCCGGAGCTCGGTCGCCACCGCGATCTCGGGCAGGAACGCGATCCCCATCCCCGTCATCACCATCTGCTTGATGGTCGCCGAGTTCGACGACTCGATGGCGTACTCGATCGAGAGCGACATGCGCTTGAAGAGCGCGTCGATCATCGAGCGCGTGTGCATGCCCTCGTGATATCCCACGAACGGATACTTCTCGAGATCGTGCGGTGAAATGCGCGCCTGCGCCGCGAGCGGATGGTCGGCCGGCGCCACCAGGAACATCTTGTGGCGCGCGAGCGGCACCGCATTGAGCTCCGAGTACGGGCGCTGCCACGGCACGATGGCAAGGTCGCACCGCCCCTGGAAGAGCTGATCCATGACGCCTTCCGATTCGCGAAAATCGACGCGAACGCGAACGTCCGGAAATTTCTTGCGGAATTCGGACAGCACTTCGGGAAGCTGATAGATGCCGATGCTGTTCACCGTCCCGACACTTACCGCGCCCGCGATTTGCCGGCCGGTCTGGCTCAGGTCCGAGATGAGCTGGTCGACGTCGCCGAAGATGCGCTCGGCCGCGGAATAGGCCCGCTGCCCCGCTTCGGTGAGCTCGACACCGCTCCGTCTCCGGTCGAAGAGCGGAGTGCCGAGCGAGTTCTCGAGCGTCTTGATCTGGACGCTCAGTGCCGACTGGGCGACGAGCAGGTCGCGGGAGGCGCGGGTGAAACTGCCGCGCCGGGCGACCTCATAAAAGTAGAAAAGGTGGTTCAGGTTGATCGTGGCCATTGATCCTCCGCCATCTGTAATCTGTATGCTGATATTATATATTTTCTATTTTACGAATGGCAAGACCCCGCCTATATTCCTTTTCGAAGCCGGTATCGAGGGAAGGATATGCGGCAACCGTTCGGAAATAATGATGGGCTGAGGCGGACGGTACCGGCTTCACAGCATTTATCGCAAAGCCAACATCAGGAAGAGGAAACGGCGTCCCTAGTCCCAAACAGCGCCGATTCTGTCCCCACCAGAGGAAGGCAGTTGGCCGCAAGGTTGACTGCCTTCCGCCTTATTTAACTACCTTCCACATGAAGTGCCGGCGGGCCCCCCGAGGGGCCCGCTTCTTTTTCGGCCCGCACGTTGGCGGTTCACGTCCGACTCCATAACACGAACAGAGAATTGAGATTTACCTCTCCGGTCGGACGCTATTACAGTGTCCAACATCGCGTGGCCCTCACCCCGCCGGAGGTCTCGACCACTCGAACCTATGCGCCCAGTCATTCTGCTGACCATTCCGGCACTCGTAGCGGTAGCCTTGCTGGCTCCCGTCGCGCCTGCGCAGAATTCCACCCCGCGTCCCGATCCCATTCCCCCCATGCAGGACATGGTGTTCATTCCCTCGGGCGAGTTCCTGATGGGAAGCACGCTCCAGGAAGTCTATCGCATTGCCGACGTCGACGAGTTTCCGCAGCGCAAGCTCTGGGTCGACGACTTCTACATCGATATCCATGAAGTGACGAACGCGCAGTACAAGGTGTACGTCGACTCGATGAAGGTGAAGGCTCCGCCCAAATGGGTGAACGGAAACTACGGCATCGGCGAGGACGGTCTTCCCGTGACGAGCATCACGTGGGAAGAGGCGGCGGCGTACGCGAAGTTCGTCGGCAAGCGACTACCCACGGAAGCGGAGTGGGAGAAGGCAGCGCGCGGCAGCGATGCGCGTTGGTTTCCGTGGGGTGGAACGTCGTTCGACAGGAATTACGCCAACAACGGCGATCACCTCGTGAACATCATGAGCTATCCCGAAGGCGTGAGCCCGTACGGCGTGTACGACATGGCCGGCAACGCGGCGGAATGGGTGGCCGGCATCTACGCGGCGTACCCCCGGCAGCCCGCCGACAAGCTGCCGACTGATCTCCCGGATCGCAAAGAAGTGTACAAGGGCGACAAGCACGTCTACCGCGGCGGCTCGTGGAACACGTTCCCCAAGTATCTCCGCTGTTCCAATCGCGAGAGCGCGGCGCCGAGCAAGCGCTGGACCTATGTCGGCTTCCGGTGTGCGGCGGACCCGGCCTGGAAGAAGACGACGTCCTCGCCGTAGCTACTTGATTCGATGCTGCTCGAGCCACGCCGCATCGACAGATCCCGCCGCCACGTAAACCAGCGCCCGATCATCCCGATACACGAGCGGCCAGTCCGCCGCCTTCGACAACCAGGTGTGTAGATTCTGCACGCCCTTGTCGGCGTGCTCCGGCGCGGGCAGGATGAACGCATCCGGCTTGTACTTGCGGTTGATGGCGCGCCAGCTCGTCTCGCGCGTCTGTGCCGTCAAGAAATCCGTGTAGAGCTGGGGATCGAAGTTGCGTCCGTCGATGAACGTCGGCCGCTCTCCATACAGTTCCCACAGCGCGTAGGAACCAAATCCGATCGTGCTGAACGGGCGCTTCGCCACATTCTCCTTCGCCACGAACTCCAGCGCACCTTTGGGATAGAGATACGGGATGTCCTGCGATTCCAGGACGCGCGCGCGTTCCGCCACCATCAATGACAATGCCAGCGCGATCCCGATCGCGCTCCACATCGCGCGCGACGGCCAGATGCGGCGGATACCGGCCACCAGCGGCGCGTCGCGCAGAAGCAGCGCAACCATCGGCACGGCGACAAGCGCGAACTCGACACGAAACCGGTGCGATTGAAATGACAACAGCGCGGTTGCCAGGAGAAGCGCCGCCGGCGCCAGCGGCAGGCCGGTGAGGCGCAGCACCACCGCCACCACGGCCACGCCGAGCAACACCTCATAGTAAGGATGAAAATTGGCGGACTTCATGGCCGGATCGAACGGCGATTTCCACTCCAGCGTGTAACGCGTCAAAAGATCGCGCTGCGCCGGATCGAAGGGCTGGATCAGGAACGCTTTCGGGTTGGGATTCACCACGCATACAAGCGCCATGAGCGCCACCAGCAATGCCGCCCGTTTCCAATCGTGCGTCGCGAGTGAGCGGGTAAAACCGGTGCGCGACGCGATCCATTCGCACACGAAGAAAATCGCCACCAGCACCGGGCCCAGGAGAAAGCTCGAGTGCAGCTGTACCCACGCCAGCTGCACCAGCATCGGCGCGATGAAAAACGAAACACCGCGACGTTCGTGGCTCGTGAGCAGAAATCCCACCAGCCATACGATGAACACGTATTCGAAAATCTGCCCGCGATCGGTGAAGCGCGAGTGCGAATTGATGAGTGCGATCAGAACGAGCGGCGCCACGATGGCCCATGCGACACCGATGCGGCGCAGCGTGCGCAGCATGAGCCACGACAACATGCCCACCAGCAACACGCGCAACACGCCGATGGCGGTCATGCCGCCCAGCTTGAACAGGACGTAGAAGACGATCCCCGACAGGTAGGACAGCGGTGACCACGGCGTGCCCGCCACCGTGAACGTGAACGGATCCTGGTAGATGTAACGGTGCGTCGCGACGATGCGCCGTCCGACGGCGAGCAGCCAGTAAAGGTCGAGGTTCGGGAGCGGACGGATCACCATCGCCATGGCGAACAGCACCACGAGCGCAAAGGCAATACGATCGAATCCGGTGATCGACGAGGGCGGAAACGGCACCCGGCGCACATCATGCGCGGGCTGGCTGCGGGCAGCCGTTGGGGGGCGTTTTTTCTTTCCGGCCAAGAGTCGAGGCTCTCCCTGTATCCGCGCGTGGACGCAACTGTCAAATGGCCTGAGAACCTTAACTTAGGCCCTCGCACCGCTGCAATGACCACCTGCGGCACGCCGGTTGCCAATACGAGTCTAACATCAGCGGGGAATGGAACGCCCGGGGTCGACTATAATAAAGGAAGTACCCCGGGGCCATACATCGGCGCCAATCGCGCCATCGCTACAGCAGAGGAAAGGACCCGCATCATGCATCGCACCCGAACCCAGCTTGCCATCGTGGCCGCTTGCGCACTGGCGGCGTGGTCGTTGGCGGGCTGTTCGCAGTCCACCGACACGGACAGCGCCAATGACATCTCCAGCCGCACGCAGACCATCGATCTCAACGACAACTACGGCGGCTTCAACACCGCCAGCGAGAAGCCTGCCTTCGGCGATCGCTATCTGAGCGACAACTATGGCAGCGACGACAACGCCGCCGCGCTCGGCGATCCCGCCGACGATCACATGCGCCGGCACCGCTACCTTCTGGTCACGTGGGGCAATCTCGAGAACGACTCCACAGTCAATTTCTCCACCGACTGGTCGGGTTCGTTGTGCGTGGAGAACGGCGTGGTTCGTGCGCTGCGCACCGTGCGTTTCGAGTTTCCCCAGGATCATCTCACCGAGCGCACGTCGCGAACCTGCGTGGGATGGGTGTCGCACACGCGGCCGGACTTCGATGGCGTTCTTTTCGCGCTCAATCGCATGCCGTGCGATTCACTCGCCAGCGCCGATTCACTGTGCGGCGAACCGCTCAAGGTGACATTCACCACCGGCCCGCTCACCGTGACAATCACGCAGGAGGAGCTCACCAACCTGCATCGTGTGGTCAAGGTTGACGATGCCGGCAACGCCGTCGCGTTCAACAGCATCGTGCTCGAGCCGCGCGCGTGTCCCAACGGATTCCTGGCCGGTCAATGGAAGAACGTTCCCGACCAGCGCTACGCCGGTATCCTGCGCGGCGAATGGATGAGCGAGAACGGGCTGCACAAAGGCTTCGTGCGCGGCGTGTACGGCCAGAATCGCCGCCACGAGAATGTATTCTTTGCGAAGTGGATCACCGACGACGGTTCTTTCCACGGTCTCATGAAGGGACTCTACGGCCGCCATCCGGAAGCGACTGAAGAAAGACCGGCCGGCTGGTTCAACGGCATCTGGGTCTCGCGCGAGCTGCGCATCGTTGGAAACGTGCGCGGTGTGTGGGACGAGGGCAACGATCCGGAACAGGGCGGCTTCTTCCGCGGCGCGTGGAGCGCGCTATGCCGGCCCTGACAATTTGAAGATCCCACTGGCGGCATTGGACGCCAATAGAGAGAGCCCCGCGATCACAGACCGATTGCGGGGCTCTCATGTTTTCAGTTCTGGCCGGCGTTGCTCTCGCGCTCGGCGCGCGCTTTCGCGCTGTCCGATTGTTCCAGCGCCTTCTTCACCACCGGCGCTCCCGGCAGCTTCGATTCACCGATCAGACTGTCGCGCTGCGCCGTCGTCAACGGCTTCTTCGCCGTCTCGGTTTTCTTGCTGCACGCACCACAGAGTGCGAGCACGGCGACCAACGCCACACAAATCCAGACACGTCGTGCAACCAATTGCGACCTCCTCAAGTCAGCATCTTGAACGCGCGCAACCCCCAGTTGTTCTCACGAAAACCCGGAATGCACCACAACACCGCCAGTGGCTCGATGGCGCGCGCGGCCACCGCGCTGCCCATGTCCGCCACTTCCCAGCCGAACTGCGTGCACACACCGCTCACCATCTTCCTGGCGCCGGTGTCGTTGCCGGCGATGAACATGGTCGGCTTCCCTTCTTTGAAAACGGGATCGACCATGGTCGCGCTTCCGATGCAGCTGAACGCCTTGACGAAATGCGCATCGGGGAATTCGTGCTGAAGCTGTTCCATCAGCGATTCATTGGGACCGGTGAAGGATTGAATGACCCCGTCGATGGGCGGAGCATCCTGGATGGCGTTGGTGGGATCGATGACGGTCTTCCCCGCGAGGTGTTCCCCGCCCGCCGCGCGCAATACGTCGGCGGCGGCGTTGCCCTTCACCGCCAGGACCAGCAACTCGCCGAACTTCGCCGCATCGGCAAAGCTCCCCAGTTTCACGCCGGAATGTTCCTTTGCAAATGCGGCGAGCTTGGAAACGTCACGCGTTCCCATCATCACTTCATGTTTGTATTTCAGAAAACCGGCCGCCAGCGCCTGGGCGACATCGCCGGACCCGAGAACTCCCACCTTCATCGCTCACCCTCCGCGTTCATGTCGAACAAAACGGGCACGCGACGGAGTATACACCCGCGGCTATTTCGTGTACCGCGGTTGATAGAGCTGGATGGTGAAATCGCCGGGGGCCTGGAAGAACGTCACCATGCCGTAGCCGTGGTCTTCGACATCCTGCGTGAACTCCACGCCGCGCGCCTTCAAGTCGCGCACCGTGGCTTCGATGTCGTCGCAGTAGAAAGAGATGTCGGCGGTGCCTGACGGCGGGCCGTCCTTGTCGGTGGGATGCGCGCCGAGGTCGGCTTCGGCCAGATCGAAAATCACCCAGCCTTCGCCCACGTCGTTGCCGTGCAGACCGAGCTTCTCGCGAAAAAACGCGCGCAGCTCGGCTGCGCGCGTTGAATAGAACATCGCGTGGAGTCCGCGAATCATGAAAACCCCTCCGGGTTATGGTGTGTGAATCGCCGGGCGCCCGCCACGTCCCCGCAGGCCGCCGATCACCAGTATGGCGCCGACGCCCACCGCGGTCCAGCCGATCCAGTTGGGAACGCCGTGGCGCTCGACAACATGGATCTTCGCGTCGCCAATCTCGATGCCACCCTTGTCTTCCTTGAAGGAGGCACCGCGCAACGCGACCACCAGCCCGGCTATCAGTAGAACGAGTCCAATCCAGAATGCCTTGCTCATGCAATTTCTCCCGGGTGAGTCTCGTTACGGCGTGTGCGGGCGGTGATCCTCGTGGATCAACGTGTCCCGGACCACCGTCACATCACTGTCCACGTGCCGGCGCCGAATTCCGGTCAGCATGATGACCAGACCCACCGCACAGACGACCCAGCCGACCCAGCTCGGAATTCCGCTGTTATCGCTGACGGTCACACTGGTATCTCCCACTGCGGCGGAGTTGCCGCCGATCAACGTCGGTCCGGCCAGCGCCAGTACGAGGCCGAGAATCATGATGATCAATCCAAACCAGAAAGTCTTGCTCATGTAATCACTCCTTGGGCACCGTTGGATCAATCTACGCGTTTGGATCGTGGCCGGGCCAGCGGGGACCCCTAGGAGGGGTCGGTAGTTCACCCGAAAGGCGGAGGAGTGGATTACACCATGCGCGTCTTCCATTTGCCGCGGCGGAAGAGATGGATCGCCACCAGCCCCGCAATGGATTCCGCGATCACGATGGACCAGTACACGCCGTGCGCGCCCACACTTGTCTTCATCGCGAGCACATACGCGACCGGAATTTCGATGAGCCAGAAGCAGACCAGATTGATGCGCGTGGGTGTCATGGTGTCTCCGGCGCCGTTGAAGGCCTGGATCATCACCAGCTCCCACGCATAGAGCACGTAGCCGTATGACACGATGCGCAGGCAGTCGGCGCCCACCGCCACCACTCCCGGGTCCTGCGAGAAGATGCGGATCAACTGTTCGTTGCAGGTGATGTAGAAAACCGCCACCAGGGCCATGAACGCCATGTTGGCCCATCCGGTAAGCCAGGCCGAGCGTTCCGCGCGCTCCGGTTTCTTCGCACCGAGGTTCTGACCCACCAGCGTCGCGGCCGCGTTGGACAATCCCCACGCCGGCATGAAGGTGAACACGATGATGCGCACGGCGATCGTGTATCCGGCCAGCGCCGTGCTGCCGAACTCGGACATGATGCGCACGAGCCCGATCCAGCTCGACGTGGCGATGATGAACTGGCCGATGCCGCCCAGTGATACGCGGATCAAGCGCAGCATGATGGAGGCGTGGATGCTCAGTTGATCGCGTGCCACTTTGATGTGGCGGCCACCGCGGAAGAGCACGAAGAACTGGATGGCAACGCCGGTGCCGCGCCCGATGGTGGTGGCAATGCCCGCGCCTTCGATACCGAGCTCGGGGAACGGTCCCCAGCCGCGAATGAGCGACGGCCCCAGCACGATGTTGATCGCGTTCGCGATCCACAGCACGCGCATCGCAATGGCGGCATCGCCCGCGCCGCGGAAGATGGCGTTCATGATGAAGATGAGCATGATGACGGCGTTGCCGCCGAGCATCCACTGCGTGTAGCGATAGCCATGTTCGAGAATCCATCCGTCGGCGCCCATCCACGCCAGCAGATGTTTCGACCAGAAAATGCCTGCGATCGATACCGGGATGGATGCCACGATGCCGACAAGGATGGCCTGCACGGCGGTGTCGGCCGCTTCGCGCGGATTCTTTTCACCGATACGGCGCGCCACCATGGCCGTGGTGCCCATGGCGAGGCCGAGTGCGAGCGCGTAGATCAGGGTGAGCATCGACTCGGTGAGACCGACGGTGGCGGCGGCCGACGAGCCGAGGTGGGAAACGAAGTAGATGTCGACGACGGCGAAGACGGACTCCATCGCCATCTCGAGCACCATGGGCACCGAGAGAAGAAATATCGCGCGACCGAGACTTCCCTCGGTGTAGTCCTGCTCGCTGCCGCGAATCGCTTCTAGGAGAGAGCGGAATACCTTCAATCCGCGAGCGCTTCCTGGCGCTTGCGCAGACGCAGCAGGATGGCAAGCCTCAGCACGAGGCGCGCGAGCGCGCTGGTTCCGTCTTCGACGAGCGTGGTTGCCGTCGGCAGAAGAACCAGGGTGAGGAACGTCGAGAGCAACAGACCACCCATGATGACGAGCGCCATCGAGTAGTAGTACGTGCCGCCGAGCGAGGGCTTCTCGATCACCATCGGAAGCAGCGAGATCATGGTGGTCAACGCCGTCATCACCACGGGGCGAAGACGTTCGCGGCAGCCGCGGATGAGTGCTTCGTGGCGCGGGTAGCCTTCATTCTTCCGGTAGTGATTGACGTGTGCCAGCATGACGATGCCGTTGTTCACCACGGTGCCGATCAACAACAGAAGTCCCACCGCCGCCGGCTGGTCGAAATCGGTGTGGGTGGCCCACAAGGTCCAGAACGCGCCCGCGAGCGCGAACGGAAGCGACACCAGGAGCGTGATGGCCTGGCGCACCGATTCGAAGATCGACGCCATCACCGCGAAGATCAACAGGAGCGCCAGCATCAGATTGGTCAGGAACTCCTGCTGGTTCTCTTTGCGGCGCTCTTCCCAGCTCCCGAACGTCCACGAATAACCGTACGGAAGCTGCATGCCCTGCATGGCCGCGGTCACCAGCGGTATGTAGTCCTCGCGCGTTCCCTCTTCGAAGCGCGCACCCACCCACGTGCTGGTCTGGCGGTTCTCGCGCTCGATCTGTCGCGATCCCGGCTTCTGCTCGAAGGTGGCGAGCGACGCGAGCGGAATTTTTTCGCCTTCGCTCGTCCAGATGGGCAGGTTGCGCAATTGTGAGACGGTCTCGTTTTCCTTTTCGTCCAGTACGACGCGCATCTCTCGCTCGCCGTCGTTGGTGCGGAAGCGCTGCAGACGCTGACCGCGGAAGGTGAGTCCAACCACCTGCGCGGGCTGCATCGCATTGACACCCATCTTCGACGCCGTCTCGCGGTCGACGTGGATGTGAATCTCTTCCTGCGCGTCCTGGCTGCCCGAGAACGGATCCATGAGGCCCGGCACGTCGGCGACGCGCTGCTTCGCTTCTTCCGCCAGCTCGGCGAGCACGTCGGAATCTTCGCCGACCAGCTGCAGTGCGATGCGCTTGCCGCGGTCCTGGCGCCAGAACTGGTTGTTCTCCTGCACTTCCAGCTTCACGCCGGCCACTTCGGGAAGCAAACTGCGCAGCGCCTGGCGCGCCGCGCCGATGTTCTTCTCGTTGGCCTCGCCTTCGTTCAGGTACACGCGCGTCATCACCCACTGGTCGCTCCAGAACGAATAGATGGAGCGCGCCATGAGGTCCTTGCGGTGCGGCTCCAGCGCCTTCTCCACGCGCGTGACCAGCTGCTCTTTGCGCTCGAGTGAGAGGTTCTCGCTGATCATGTAGTTCACCTGCACGAACAGCTCGGTCTGGTTGGCGTCGAAGTTCTTGTCGACCTTGGTGAACGGAAAATACGCCGAGGCCAGCACGCCCACGAGCAGGAGCGGTGTCAGCCAGCGGTGCTTCAGATTGAACAGAAGCATCTTCTCGTAGATCGACTCCGTCTTGAGCATCGCCCTGGTTTTGGGCTTGGGCTTCGACTTGATGAACCACGACGTCGCCAGCGGAATCAGTGTCTGGCTGATGAAGAGCGAGGCCAGAATGACGATGCACACCGCGATGCCGAGCTCTTTCAGATAGATGTTCATCTCGCTCGGCTTGTTGAAGATGAGCGGAAGGAACACGATGATGGAGGCGAGGGTGGCCGCGATGACGGCGATCGACACCTCGGCCGCGCCCTTGCGCGTGGCTTCCTTCGGGTCTTCACCCATTTCCTGGTGGCGGAAGATGTTCTCCATCACCACCACGGCGTTGTCGACGAGCATGCCGATGGCGACGATCAGCCCGAGCAGCACCAGCGTGTTCATGGAGCCGCCGCGCGCCCAGATGAAGCCGCACGCCACCACCAGCGAAAACGGAATGCACGAGACCGAGACCAGCGTGGTCGAGAAACGGCGCAGGAAGGCGTAGAGCACGAAGGCCGCCAGAATGGCCCCGAACAGGCCGGTGAACATCAGGTCCTTCAAGGTCTTCTTGATCTCCGCGCCCTGGCTGAACCAGGTCAGAAAGTTCACGCCCTCGAGCTCGGGATCGTTGTTCATCTCGGCAATGCGTTTCTGCACCGCGTCGCACACTTCCACCGTGTTGGCTTTCGACTCCTGCGCAATGCTGACACCGATGGCGAAATCGCCGTCCAGATGGCGGCCGTACTCGAGCGGCGGCTCTTCGTAACGAACGTCGGCAATATCCTTGAGCTTGAGTCCGTCGGCGCGGATGGGAAAGTTCTGGATCTCTTCCACGGTCTTGAATGAGCCCACCATGCGCAAAGTCCAGCGCGAATCGCCGTCGGAGATGCGCCCGAGCGAGCGGTCGAAATTCGAACTCTGCAAGGACGCGATCACGGCACGCACGTCGACGCCGTGCGATTCGATCTTGTCGACGTTCAAGTTGATGCGCACTTCGCGCGGGTTGACGCCGTCGAGGCGCACGTGCGCCACCCCGGGCACACGTTCCAGCGGCTTGACGATGCGCCGCTCGAGCAGGTCATAACTTTCCGAGAGGTTGCGCTTGGAAGAAAGACGCCCCTCAATGATAGGAGTCTCCGCCTCGCGGCCGTCCCAGTTGTTGGACACGGTGACGTCACCGATGTCCGCCGGGAGATCCTTGCGGATGCGGTCGATCTTTTCCCACACGTCGGTGCGCGCCACCTTCATGTTCTGTGACCAGTCGAACTCGAGGCCGACGTTGCCGCCGTTGTTGTCGACGTGCGACCACATGTTTTTGAGACCGTTCACCGAACCCAGCGCTTCCTCCATGGGACGGATCACCAGGCGCTCGATCTGCGAGGGCGACGCGTTGGGATAATCGAAGCGCACGAACAGCATGGGCTGGTCGAAGTCGGGCATGAACGCGAGTGGAAGCCGGAACACGGCCACCGCGCCCAGCACGACCAGGCTCACGATGATCATCAGCATGGTGACGTGTCGCTTGATGGCGATTTCAGGCAGCGTCATGTTCTCACTCCTTCGGCCCGTCCGGCGTCTCGACGGTCACCCTCGAGGGCACCACGAGATACGCGGCCGGCAGCACGACCAGCGTCAACAGAGTGGCGATGGAAAGTCCCCAGAACACGGTGATGGCGAGCGGTGCGCGCAGCTCGGAGCCTTCGCCCCACGAGATCGCCATCGGGATCAGACCGAGCACGGCGGTGAGGGTCGACATCATGATGGGGCGCAGGCGGATGTGACCCGCGCGCACGACCGCTTCTTTCTTTTCCACGCCGGCGCGGCGCAGGCGATTGACGCAATCGATGAGCACGATGGCGTTGTTGACCACGATGCCGATCAGGAGAATCACGCCGATCAGCACCATCACCGAAATGTCGGTGCCGGTGACGAGCAGTCCGACCACCACACCCACGATGGCGAGCGGAATCGTGAACAACACGATCAAGGGGTGCACGAAGGATTCGAATGTGGCCGCCATCACGAGATAGACCAGGAACACGGCGAGCAGGAGTGCGAAGCGCAGACTGTTGAACGACGTCGCCATTTCGGCCTGCTGGCCGGCGAGCTCGGCCGCGATGCCCTGCGGCGGCGGATCTTTGGCGAGCCGGGCGCGCACATCATTGACTGCCGCCGCCAGTCCGCGATCGGCCAGATTGGCGCTCACGACCGCGGCGCGCTGCTGCTGCAGGCGATGAATCTCGGCCGGCCCCTGGTCGATGCGAACATCGGCGATGGAAACCAGGCGAATCGGTGCTCCATTGGGTCCGGGCAGCACGAGATTCTCGACGTCATCCACCGACTGGCGATCCGATTCCTGGTTTCGGATGCGCACATCGATCTGCCGGTCGGCTTCTTTATAGCGGGTGGGCACCGCGCCCTGCACGCGATTCTGCAAGGTCGACGACATCGATCCGAGATCGAGGTGGAGGGCCGCCAGCTGATCGCGGTTGAACACCACCTGCAGCTCGGGATTGCCGGCTTCCAACGACGAGCGCACGTCCACCAGACCGGGAATGGTCTCGAGGTCACGCGACAAATCGAGCGAATAGTCGCGAAGCGTCTCCAGATCCTCGCCGTAGAGCACCACTTCGATCGGTGTCTTCATGCTGAAATAGGAGGGGCGTCCAAACTTGGCCTGGACGTCCGGAATGGCTTCGAACTTCTTGCGCAGCGAGTTGACGGCGTCTTCCTCGAGCCTGTCATTGGCCTTGTCCTTGAGCACCAGGTTGATCTGTCCCAGGTTCTCGCCGGTATTGTTGAGCGAAATACCGCCCGAAATGAGACGGCTCCCGACACGCGAGTAGTTGCGCTCGACGCGCACGTCCTCGCCCGCAGCCGCTTCGAGCTGTGCCACCACCCTGTCGGTGGCCGCGAGCGACGCGCCCTGCGGCAGATTCACCTCGAAGAAGAACTCACCTTCGGTCAGAGGCGGGATCAACGAGCGGCCGATCAACGGAATGCACAGAATGGACGCGGCGAACAGCGCCCACCCGATCGATACCGTGGTTTTCGGCCGGGCCAGAGCGCGGCGCACAAAGCGGTCGTAAACCTGCGAGATTCTCCCCAGCGAGAGCACGCCGCGTGCATCTTCTTCCGACGCGGACATCATCGATTCGCGCGTGGGCGCCACGTCGGCGCGCGTTACGCGCGCTCCCAGAGCCGAGAGCATCGGAATCAACGTCAGCGCCACCGCGAGCGATGCGATGTGGCTCACACTCACCGTGACGGCCTGGTCGCGGAACAACTGCCCCGCAATCCCCTCCACGAACACAATGGGCAGGAACACGGCCACGCTGGTGAGCGTCGACGCCGTCACGGCGGCGGCCACCTCGTCGGTGCCGTCCACCGCGGCGCGCGCCAGCGGCACGCCGTGCTTTCTCTTTCTATAGATGGACTCCAGCACCACGATGGAGTTGTCCACGAGCATTCCAATGCCGAGCGTCAGGCCTCCCAGCGACATGACGTTCAGCGAAATGTTGAACTTGTACATGAGCAGGAACGTCGCCACGACGGAGAGCGGAATCGAGGTGGCGATGATGGTGGTGCTGCGGATATCGCGCAGGAACACGAGCAGAACGCCGATGGCGAGGAGACCGCCGATGATTGCCGAGTCGCGCACTTCCTTGATCGACTGCTCGATGAAGTGCGACTGGTCGAACAGCACCGTCAGCTCGTAGCCCGGCGGGAGCTTCTTCTTCCATTCTTCGAGCCGCGCTTTGACCGCGTGCGCGGCGGTGACGGTGTTGGCGTCGCCTTCTTTGAACACCGCCAGCTCGACGCACTCCTTGCCGTTGACGCGCGTGATCTCTTCGCGCTCCTTGTTGCCCATGCGCACCGTGGCCACGTCGCGAAGCCGCACGGGAGCGCCGTCGCGATCGGCCACGATCACGCTCGCGATTTCATCCACGCTGTCGAATTCGTTGAGGGTGCGAATGAGGAAATTGGAATCGGCCCCGCGCAGCGAACCGCCCGGCATGTTCACGTTGGACACACCGACGACCTGGCGCACCTGATCGATGGGAATCGAAAGCGCGGCCAGCCGCTCCTGATCGATGTCGATCTGTACTTCGTCTTCCAACCCGCCCTTCACCTGGGCGGCGGCGATGCCCTTGATGGTCTCCAGGTCGAGCTTGATCTTGCGCTCGGCCAGACGGCGCATCTCGTTGAGCTCGCCGTTGCCGGAAACGGCAACGCGCATGATGGGATCGAGGGACGGATCGAAGCGCAGCACGATGGGGTGCTCCGCTTCCTGGGGCAGAATCAGGCGGTCGAGCTTCTCGCGAACCTCCATGGACAGCATGTCCATGTCGGAGTCCCAGTCGAACTCGAGCGTGACTTCGGAAACGCCGGGGCGCGAAACGGAGTGGATCGACTTCAGGCCGCGCAGCACGCCCACGGCTTCTTCTACCGGGCGCGTGACGAGATTTTCAACTTCCTGCGGTGCGGTGTCGGGGAAATCCGTCTGCACGGTGAGGGACGGATACGCGATGTCTGGAAAGAGCTCGAGCGGCAGACGTTTGTAGCCGACGATTCCGAAAGCTGCAATCGCGAGCGCGGTCATCACGACCGTCACACGGCGTCGAACCGCGTTCGCGATAAAGCCGCGCATTCTACGAACCGGCCTTGTCGGTTTTCTTTGCTTCGAGCGTTTCTTTGGGCGCGGACGCATCGTCGATCACTTTGATCGACGAGCCGTGCTTGAGCGAGCGCTGGCCTTTGACGATCACGCGTTCGCCGGCCTTGAGTCCCGTCTTGATCTCGGCGTTGATATCGTCTTCGAAGCCGACTTCCACCACGCGGCGCTCGGCGGTCGAATCCGCCTGCGAAATGAACAGCACCTGCTCGCCGCGGTCGTTCACGAGCGCGATCTTCGGCACCAGGGTCGACGTGTTGCGCTGTTCGGTGACGATCTTGACCTGCGCGAAATCGCCGGGACGCACGCCCTCCGGGTATTCATTGATCTCGACAGTCACCTTGATGGTGCCGCTCGACGGATCGATCGTGGGGCTCACCAGCTTGATGCGACCACGGAGCTTGGTCGCGCTCGATTCGAGCATGAGGTCGACAGGCTGGTTGGGGCTGAGCTTGTTGAATTCCTTGGCCGGTACGTGCACGCGCGCGATCAGCGGCTTGAAATCCGAAAGCATGAACAGCGACGTGCCCACGTTCACGGTCTGGCCGACGTCGACGCGGCGCGTCACCACCCGGCCCGTGAACGGCGCCTTTACACGCGTGTATGAGAGGTTGAGTTTGGCCATGCCTTCCGCGGCCCTGGCGGAAGCCAGATCGTTGCTGACCTTCTCGAATTCTTCGGGCGAAACCAGCTCGCGGTCCTTCATCTGCGTGAGGCGATCGTAGCGCGACTCCAGATCGGCGCGCGCGGCCTGCGCCTGCTCGAGGCGAAACTGGTACTCGGCGTTGTCGATGCGAAGCAGATCCGCGCCTTCGGACACCACGTCGCCCTCTTCACAGGTGAGCTTCTCGACCACACCCGACACACGGGCGAGAATGTCGGCCTCACGCTCGGCGGCCAGGGTGGCGGTGGCCGTGTAGTAGCTGGCGATGGGCCCGACCGCGGCGGCTGCTACCGCCACCGGAGCCGGCGGCTGTTTGGGAGCGGCGCCCGGGGCGCCTCCCGCAGGGGCTCCGCCCGCGGCGGCCTGCATGCCGCCGCCTTTCTTCTGGCAACCGGAGGCGGCCAGCGCAAGCAACGCGATTGCCACCCAGATGGCACTATGGAACCGTTTCCGCGGGGTCGTGCTCATTTCAAAACCTGCTTGTATGGCCGGAATGTGGCCGGTGGAACGGAGTGGGGATATCACCGGCTGTCCCGTGGCGCCGGAGAAAAGCCAGGGGCGCCGGCGCACCGGGACAGACATACTACGCCATTAATAGGAGGAGGTTGCAGACGATCTTTGGCGGAAAAAAGGCCGGCGGCACGAGTCAGCCGCCGGCCTCGAAAAGCCCTACTTCTGGCCGATCGGGAAGCCGATCGAGCCCATGACGGCGAACCCCCGGTTTTTTGCGCCGTCACCTTCGCTGCCCACGTCGGTAATCCCGACGCCGTACCGGCCGTCGACGCCGAGGACCACGGGCCCCGCGTCGAAGTCGACCCCGGCCCCGAGCGTAACCCCGAATTCAAATGATTCCACGCCATCAAGATCACCGCTGGCAGTGATACCGCCCAGGGTAATTTCGAGCTCTGATTTCACGTTGAAGCCAAGCGTCGGCCCGCCGAAGAAATCCAATCGTGCCGCTTCGCCCAGCGGAACATGCGCCACGGCCAGGATTGGAAACTCGATGTAATCGAGCTTGATGGTTGCCTCGTCACCATCCTCTTCCTCGTGCGCGCCCTTCTGGAAGTACAGGCCCTCGATACG
>DATNGX010000016.1:0-2473 GCA_035605755.1 Candidatus Krumholzibacteriia bacterium | reverse complement strand
CAGCCTCGCGCGCCTCGCGGAGCTTGCGATATTCGTCCTTCTTGCCGGCTGCAAAGTGCGCGCGTGTGGTATCGCCGAGCAGCTGATTGACCACTCCGACGGCGCGCGACGCATCCAGGACGTGCACGACGGGTTTGTCGTACTCGGGATCGATCTTCACGGCGGTGTGCGCCACCGACGTAGTGGCGCCGCCGATCAAGAGCGGGAGCTCGAAGCCCTGCTTCTTCATTTCTTTTGCCACCGTCACCATTTCATCGAGTGACGGCGTGATGAGTCCGGACAGGCCGATCACGTCGGCTTTCTCGGCTTTCGCGGTGTCGAGAATCTTCTGATAGGGAACCATGACGCCGAGATCGACGACGTCGTAGTTGTTGCAGCGCAGCACCACGCCCACGATGTTCTTGCCGATGTCGTGCACGTCGCCTTTCACGGTGGCGACCACGATCTTGCCGTTGGGTTTGACGCCGCCGCTCTTTTCCTTCTCCGCCTCGATGAACGGAACCAGGTGCGCGACCGCCTTCTTCATGACGCGCGCGCTCTTCACCACCTGGGGGAGGAACATCTTTCCCGAGCCAAACAGATCGCCCACCACGTTCATGCCGTCCATGAGCGGACCTTCGATGACATGGATGGGCCGTTCGGCCTCAAGGCGTGCTTCCTCGACATCCTCGATGACGAACGCGTCGATGCCGTGCACAAGCGCGTGCATCAAGCGCTCGCGAGCGGGAAGCGAACGCCAGCGATCCGCTTCCTCATCGCGCTTCTTGTCCTGGCCCTTGACGCTGTCCGCGACCTCGAGCAGTCGCTCGGTCGCATCGGGACGGCGGTTCAGCACCACGTCCTCGACGCGCTCGAGGAGATCGGGCGGAATATCCTCGTACACCATGAGCTGGCCGGCGTTGACGATGCCCATGTCCATGCCGGCACGAATCGCGTGGTATAGAAACACGGCGTGAATCGCCTGGCGTACCGGCTCGTTGCCGCGAAACGAGAACGAGACATTGCTCACGCCGCCGCTCACGTGGACGAGCGGCATGCGCTCTTTGATCGCGCTGCACGCCTCGATGAAGTTCACCGCGTAATTGTTGTGTTCCTCGATCCCGGTCGCGATGGCAAAGATGTTGGGGTCGAAAATAATGTCTTCGGGAGGGAAGCCCACCTTTTCGGTGAGAATCTTGTACGAGCGCTCGCAGATGGAGACCTTGCGCTCGGTGGTGTCGGCCTGGCCCTGCTCATCGAAGGCCATCACGATCACCGCGGCGCCGTAGCGGCGCACGCGCCGGGCGTGTTCGATGAACGACTCCTCGCCTTCTTTGAGGGAGATCGAGTTGACCACGCATTTGCCCTGCGCGCACTGGAGCCCGGCTTCGATCACCGTGAACTTCGAGCTGTCGATCATGATGGGGACGCGCGCGATGGCGGGATCAACGGCGATGAAATTCAAGAACCGGCGCATGGCCGCTTCCGAATCGAGCATGCCTTCGTCCATGTTGACGTCGATCAATTGCGCGCCGTCTTCGACCTGCTGCTTGGCGACCGAGAGCGCCGCGTCGTAGTCGTCGTCCTGGATGAGCTTCCGGAAGCGCGAAGAGCCGGTAACGTTGGTGCGCTCGCCCACGTTCACGAAGTTGGAATCGGGACGAATCTCGACCGTCTCCAGCCCGGAGAGGAGGGTGTAGCGCCGGCGTTCCGGGATGCGGCGCGGGGCGACACCGCGCACGGCTTCGACGATGGCGCGTGTGTGCTCGGGTGTGGTGCCGCAACACGAACCGATCAGGTTGGCGAGCCCGTCGCGCGCCATGGCGCCGAGCTGTGACGCCATCTCTTCGGGCGTTTCGTCGTAGCCGCCAAAGGCGTTGGGGAGGCCGGCATTGGGATAGACACTCACAGGCATCGCGGCGACCGTGGACAGCGCGGCCAGGAAGGGGCGCATCTGCGCGCTGCCCAGCGCGCAATTCAAACCCACCGCGAGCAGCGGAATGTGTGACACCGATGCATAGAACGCTTCCGGCGTTTGCCCCGAGAGCGTGCGTCCGGAAAGATCGGTGATGGTTCCCGAGCACATGACCGGGAGTCGAATCCCGCGCGCTTCGAACTCTTCCTCGATCGCGAACAACGCGGCCTTGGCGTTGAGCGTGTCGAACACGGTCTCCACGAGCAGAATGTCGGCGCCACCATCGATCAGGCCGCGCGCATTCTCGCGGTATGCATCGGCGAGCTCACGGAACGTCACATTGCGGAAGCCGGGATCGTTGACGTCGGGAGATATCGAGGCCGTGCGGCTCGTGGGCGCAAGTGAACCGGCCACGAAACGCGGCCGGGACTCGTCGCTTTTCTCCATGGCGTCGGCTTCCGCGCGCGCAATGCTCGCCGCGGCCCGTGATATCTCGTAGGGGAGATCCTCCAGCCCGTACTCGACCTGCACCACCGACGTCGCGTTGAAGGTGTTGGTGGTGACGATGTCCGCGCCGGC
>DATNGX010000015.1:0-4518 GCA_035605755.1 Candidatus Krumholzibacteriia bacterium | reverse complement strand
CTGGCTGAAGGTCTTGTGCTCGAGCTCCTTGCACGGCATGCACCAGTCGGCGGAGAAATCGATCACGACCGCACGTCCGTCCGCCGCGGCACGCGTGAGCGCGGTCTCCGCGTAGGGAACCCACGAGCTGGCGGCCACGTGCTGCCGTCCCAGAATGTGCCCGGGTGCGAGCGCCATGTAGAGACCGTAGAGCGGTGCCGCCACGCCGATGAAACGGCGGAAGGCGAGGAACAACAGAGTGCTGGCGTGCACCTTCATGACCCAGCCCAGCATCACACCGCCCACCACGAGCAAGGTGCCGAGGAGCGCGTAATAAACGTGGTCGCCGATCACGGTGCGCAGGAAGTACGCCGCCATGGCGAGCAGCACCACGCCGAACAGACGCCGCACCCACTCCATCCATTCACCCGATTTGGGAAGACGCGCGATGTTACCCGACGCCACCGCGAGCACGACGAACGGAAGCCCCAGTCCGAGCGCGAGCACGAAGAAAAGTGAGAAGCCGAGCACCAGGCTGTGCTGCTCTCCCACGAACGTGAGCAATCCCAGCACGAACGGGCCGATGCACGGCGCCGCCACGATGCCGACGGTGAGGCCCATGAGAAAAGCGCCCATGCGGCCCTGTCTCCCCGTGCCCGCCACGCCGGCCAGCCGCTCCGGAACGCGAATCTCGTAATAGCCGAACATCGACATCGCGAGCGCGATCATCACCAGCGCGATCGCCATCAACACGAACTTGTTCTGCAGCGCCGCGCCGAAGAGACTTCCCGTGAACGCGGCAATCAGGCCGAGGGCGGAATACATCGTCGCCATGCCGAGCAGGTAGAGCAGCGCCAGCGACACCGTCTCGCGCGAGCGGCCGCGCGTCTGTCCGCCGAAATAACCCACCGTGATCGGAATCATCGGATACACACACGGGGTGAGATTGAGGGCCAGGCCGCCGAGGAACACGAGCACGAAGCCGAACCACAGTCCGCGCTTCGCAATCGCGTTGGCGAGCGAGCCGCCTTTGCCGTCGCCTGTGCTGGATGCGGCGGCGGTGTTGGAATCGGACGGCGCCGCGGTGGCGAGCGACGCGAAATCGATGGCGTCGAAAATATCCGAGTGCGCGAGATCGACCGCGGTCTCGGGCGTCGACACCGGCACCGGAATGAACACTTCCTGGCTGTCGGGGAGCAGACACTTCTGGTTGTCGCACGCCTGGTATGTGACCACGGCGCGGATCGACAGCGTGTCGACGGGCGCATCCTTCGCGACGTCGATCATCGCACCGATATAGATGGTGCCTTCATAGAGGCGCAGCGGTTTGTCGGAGAACTCGAGCTTCTTTTCGATGCCCTGCGGATACACGGCGCCGCGCACGGTGACACCCGGCGGTGCGATGAACTTCACCTGCGTCGGGTACAGGAACTCTTCACTGACGATGTGGGCGTTGATGTGCCAGGGAGCGCGCGTCGAAACGCCGACCGCGACCTGGGCGGTGCCGCCCTGCGGGACATGGTTGAGGGAGACGTAACCGGTTGCGGTCACGGTCTCGGGGGTTCCGAACGGGTTGGCCAGATCAATGGCGCCGGCGCGGCCAGACAGGCCGGCCAATCCAACAACCGCCAACACCCAAAGCAAAAGTCGTTTATTCATAGGGAAGTATGAGCTCCGGCGAGACCGGCCCCATCCCTTCGTACACCGACGGCGGGCCGCAGTTCGGCAATCATAACCCGTTGAAGGGCGCCAATCAACCCGCTCGCCCGGGGTGGCTCTAGGACGGGGCCCGGGCGCCCAGCTTGTCCAGCATATAAGGAGCGAGGCACTTGTGGATGGGCTTGAACACCTTCCACAAGTACTTGCCCTGCTTGTTCTTGAACTTGTAGATGGTCACCAGCTCGATGGCGGAGGGGTGGCCGCTGCGGTCCAGGCGGTAGGCCACCTGGTAGTCGATTCCCGGAAGCTTGCCGGCATAGACGAGCTCGCTGGCGCTGCGATGCACTTCGCCCTCGCCCTTGATGCTCACGTTCTCTTCCATCTGCTTGATGTCGCGGTACGAGTTGAAGTCCATCGGCCGGCGATACGCGTCCGCAAAATCCCACAACGTGGAATTGGTGTAGAGCGAGCACGACTTGGGAATCGGGACCTGCTTCACATCGTGCGTGCCCGCAACGACCGCCATGATGCCGAGTCCTGCGGCGCCGACAAGCCCAAGGATAATAGCGCCCACGATGAGAACCTTGAACAGCGTGCCCATCGAATCTCCTTTGGTCAGCGCTTGATGGCAACCGTGACACCGTCGCGAATCGGCAGCATGACGTGCTCCACGCGGTCGTCTTTTCTCACGTGAGCGTTGAATGCCACGATGGCGTGGTCACTGTCTTCCTTCGGGTCGAGCACGCGGCCGCTCCACAGCACGTTGTCGGCGACGATCACGCCGCCCTGGCGCACGAGGGGAAGAACCGCTTCCCAGTATTTGATGTAGTTGGGCTTGTCGGCGTCAATGAAAACAAAATCGATGGGGCCTTTGAGCGTGGCGATGGTGTCCGAGGCGGGTGCGAGCTCGAGACGGATCTTCTTTCCGTGCGGGCTCTTGGCCCAGTATTTCTGCGCCAGCGTGGTGGACCTGGAATCGACGTCGCAGGTGATGAGCTCGCCCTCGGCGGGAAGCGCCATCGCCATGGCGAGAGCGCTGTATCCCGTGAACGTGCCGATCTCGAGCACGCGGCGCGCGCGCGAGAGCATGACGAGCACCCGGAGAAGCAGGCCTTCGCTGTGGCCCACCATCATTTGCGGGTCTTTTTGCGTGGCGCGCGTCTCCTTCGCGAGCTCCTGGAATAGCTCGGGCTCGGGTGACGAATGCGCGTCCGCATAATTCTGAATCGCTTCCGAAACGAGTGGAATCATCTTTCTCCCCCGCTCGAAAGCATAGCCCGTTTTCGGTTTTCCAACCACATACGGTTGCGCGGTTTCTGCCGCATCGCTATCATCCCGCCCCATGCCTTCCGCCTTCCAGGTGCTCTACCTCATCCGTCACGCCGAGACCGGGTACAACCGGGACGGTCGTGTCCAGGGCCACACCGACAGCAAGCTGAGCAAGCTCGGCATCGAGCAGGCGCGCCGCATCCGGGGCCGGCTCGACTACGTGAGCTTCGTCGCGGCGTACTCGAGCCCCGCAACGCGTTGCATGCACACCGCGCGTCTCACCCTGGGCAAGATGGAGATTCAGCCGCGCGAAGGGCTGCGCGAAATCCGGCTCGGCGAATGGGAAGGCCAGAAAGCGGAAGCACTGCGCAAGCGCTACCCCAAAGAAGTGGATCGCTGGTTCCATTCACCCATGAACGTGCGCATCCCCGGCGCCGAAACCGTGGGCCAGTTCCGCCGCCGCGTGGTGGGCGAGATGAATCGTATCCGCAAACAGGCTCCCCCCGGCGAAATCGCGGTGGTGACACACGCCGGTGTGATCTGCGTCTACCTCACCAGCGTGCTCGGCATGAGTCTCAATGATCTGTGGAGCTTCAAGATTCGCAATGCGTCCGTGACACGCGTTCTCTTCCCGCAGGGCAAAGCGCGCATCGATCTCCTCGGCGACATCCATCACCTCGAAGGCGTCGTCCGCGAACCGCCCAACCGCCCCTTCCGTCTGTTTCCCTGAGCACCTCGCGCGTGTTCGCCGCGGTGTATGATCGAAGCATGCCTCGCAAACCGATATCCGCGGATGAAGCCGCGCGGCGGGCGCTCGAGCGCGACTGGGCGAAGCGTCTCGAAAAGTTCGCGGAGCTGGCCACGACGGATCCGGACAAGCTGTCGAAAGACGATGTGCACGATCTGCGCGTGACGACGCGGCGGCTGCGCGCATCGTTGTGGGTGGTTCGCCACTGCATGATCGACGGGTATGCGGAGCACGGCCACCGCGAGCTGCGTTCGATCGGCGAGGCGCTGGGTGAGCGTCGCATGTGGGACATTGCGCTCGGTGATGCCGAACACTACGGCGCCGACACGTCAGATATAGAAAAAGAGCGCCGTCGCGCTCACGCCGCCATGCGCCGCACGTTGCGGCATGCTCGCGTGCACAAGCTCGTCACGAGTCTGCACAAACTCGAGCGCGAGATCCCCGGTCTGATGCTGGAGAAGCTGCTTCCATGGCTCCGGGATTATGAATGGGAGCTCGCCTACCGGCTCGGGCAGCCGCCGAAAGCTCCCACCGAACGCCACGAGCTGCGCATTCAGGCCAAGAAAGCGCGCTACGTGCTCGAGTGTCTCGGCCGTCGCGCGCCATCCATCGAGAAACTCCAGGATCACCTCGGACGCGAGCACGATCTGCACGTGCTGCAGCAACTGATCGGTCGCAAACGCGCGCTGATACGCGACACGCGCATCGCCAGAAACCATGCCGACCGCGTGATGCCGTCCGCGCTTCGGTCCGGCATCCGACAACTTCGTATCCTCCAGCGCGAATTGACGCGCTGATCCGCCAACTTTTCGACTGCTCCTTTGTAGCTCTTTATGGCGTCGGGTGAAATTTACCTTCGCAGC
>DATNGX010000014.1:0-6354 GCA_035605755.1 Candidatus Krumholzibacteriia bacterium | reverse complement strand
TGCTTGACCTGGGCGATGAAGTGGTCGCCGCTGTCGTCGAGACGCACGCGCACGTAATCCTGCGGGCTTGTATAAAGGAGAAGACTGTCGAGGTCGCCGGCGGCGGTCATGAACACGTCGAAAGTCTGGCCGGCGCGGATTTTCCGCCAGTCGAAGCTCGAGCGCGTCTCGCGCGTCATGGTGTCGATGTCGAACGCCGACACGCCGGCTTCGCGGAGTTCATCATACAGGGTGGAATTTTTTTCGACGGTGCCGTGAACCGGCTCGTGGCTGCCGCGGCCGTCCACAAGCGTAATGGGCTCGTTCAGGCCGACGGTTTCTTCACCCTCGGACAGGCGCAGGCAGCCGGCGATTTCGCTGTCGTCCGACTGAAGTCGGTCCAACAGGGGGATGATGACCGAATCCCGGCCCACATACGCGAAGACTGCCAGGGCGGCAACGATGACGATGGTGGCGTATCTCTGCATGTTCGATAAATCCCTGTTTTATTTGGACTTATTGGGTTGTTTTTCCGCCGGGGCGACCGCATTCTCGGCCAGCCCGCGCAAACGGCGCAAGGCTTTTTTTGCCGGCCGGAAGAGGAAGTTGCAATCTTCGTTCCCTGCGCAAAGGGAGTGCTGCGAAACGCATCGATACACTACGCCGCGATGCGCCGGAAGGTTCGCATGAGACCGCCGCAAGCCGCCACACATCGGCTGTATACAACCGAAATGTGGCGGCGCGACGCGCAAACGGGGGAATGGTTACTTGAGAAGGACCAGTTTGCGAACGACCGTGGAGGATCCGGCCACCGACAGCCGGGCGAAGTAGACGCCCGAGGCAACTGAGGCCCCGGAGTCGTCGCGGCCACCCCAGCGGGCAACGTATGTTCCCGGCGCGCGCGACTCGTTCACGACCGTCGCCACGCGTGCGCCGCGAACATCGTAGATGTACAGCGTCACCTTCACCGCATGGCCGTTGATCACGCCGCCGACCACGAACGGAATGCGCGTCGACGGATTGAACGGGTTGGGATAGTTGGCACCCAGATCGGTGGTGTAGCGGCGCGGCGTATCGACCGCGGTCAGCGTTCCCACGTTGCGGTCGCGCTGGTTGCTCCAGCTGCTGTACTGGCCTTCCGCATCTTTCGCGCGCACGCGATAGCGCCACAGGCCCGTGTTCGCCGGCGTGTGATCGTACGTGGTGTCCACCACCGCGGTCGCAATCGTGCTCACGCTCTGGCACGTCACCAGCGGATTGATGTTATCGAGGAAAATACCGGTGCCATTGACGGAGCCGTCGGTGGTGTACGTGAAGCGCAGCTGGATGTCCTGTCCGTTGTATGGGAGAAGCGAAAATACCGCGTTCACCCAGCCGCCGCTCGAGCCGTTGATACCGTTGCCGCGATTGTTGCCCTTCGGGTTGGCGTTGGTCGTGATGTTGCCGGCGACCGGCGTCCACACCGTGCCGCCGTCGGTGCTGACGTCGACGTATCCGTAGTCGTAACTGGCCTCGACGCTGTAGTTGATCTTGAACGCCATCGTGTCTGTCGACGCGTCCACGTGGATCGGGCGCTCCATCAGCAATGTGTGCGTGATGGAGTTGCCGTTGCCGGCGCTGTAGCCGCCGCCACTGAACCCGCTCGCGGTGTACGAGAATCCATTCGACACCCAGCCCGTGAGCGACGGCGTGCACGTGTCGAGCGACGTCCCCGGGTTGAGACACGCTTCCACATCGTACGAGACCACCGGGTTGGGGTCGGCCGGCACATTGGGTGTCCATGAGATGCGGTTGACCGTGGCCTGGTTCGCGTACGCGGCCTGTACCGCGTGCTCCGCCGGTGTGTACGGCCCCAGCACGCGGTACGGGTTGTCCGCGTACTCGAGGAGCGTCAGGTTCATGTTGAGCAACAGGTCGAAGGTGGGCTGAATGAACGTCTCCGCCGGGCCGAAGCCTCCCTGCGCCGAGCTGTTCACCTCGGGTGTGAAGCCGAAGATGCGATTCTTCTGCGCGATCTCACCGTAAGCCCAGTCGTCGGAGTCACCGTTGGTGATGTAGATGGTGCCGAGCGCCGGATTTCCCACGGCATAGTTGGTTCCCACCGCGAGCTCGGCGCCGAGTGCCGCGTACACGGCCTGATCCGGCGTGAATCCCGCGACGTATCCCCACGGATAGAGCAGGAGCTCACCGTAGCTGTGATACGACAGGAAGCACGTGAAATGGCGTTGCGCGCAGAAATTCTTGATCGCCTGCGTCTCGGGTTCCGAGAAAGCACTCGGTCCGCGGTAGATGTCGCTGGTGGAAGTTCCCGACGAGCCGACGTTGTCGAAGCCCCACTGGTACGAATAGTTGCGATTGAGATCGACGCCGAAGCTGCCGCCGCCGTTGGCGCGGCGGTTCTTGCGCCACCACGTGTTCGACGATCCGGAGTGATTGGCCTGCACGTATGCCAGGCCGTCCGGATTCACCACCGGAATAATGAAGATCTCGCGCGTGTTGACGTAGTTTGTCACCACCGGATCGCTGCCGTAGTGCGCGAGCAGATACTGGGCGAACATGAGCGGAATCTCGACGCTCATGAGCTCGCGCGCGTGGTGATTGCCCATGTAGAGCACTTCGGGCTCGTTCTCGTCGGTGAGCACATTGTCGGAAATCTTGATGGCGGTGATGTTGCGATTGTTGGGCGCGTACGCCTTGCCGATGCGAATGGTGTCGGCGAGGGTCGGATAGGCGGCGACGAGCGCACCCAGCGCCGCTTCGTTCTCGTCATAGGTGTGATAGAGGCCGAGGTTGGCGTCGATGATCTCGCCCCCCGGCGGCGGTGCCAGCTGCGGCACCACATTCCCGGGTGCCCACGGCTTCGACATGATGTAACTCAAGGTTTTCTCGTCGGCTTCGATGTCGACGCCGAACCGGGTGAAGGCGATCACCTGGGCCCCATGGGCCTGGAGGTCCTGGATCTGGGCCGGACCCTTGTAGGGGACGGTGACGACCGCCGCCTGCGCGGCGGTGAGGGGAACGAGGGCAACCAAAGCGGAAAAAATGATCCGGCTGACGAAACGAGGATGCGGAGCCACAAGATTTCCTTCCGTTGGGATAGGGGGATTAGTCATTATATACGGGCGGAGCGGATGAGCACAATCGGGGGGCATGGAGACGATGAGCGCGGGACGGGTTGAATGGAAAATCTGCTAAGACGCCAGCTTGCCCAGATCAAAGCTCGCGCTCGAATGTTGGCCGGCGTCGCAGGGCCGGACGAGGAGGCCGTGGCACGTGGCGACACGCCTGCGGCCCAGCCACCCTCTTCTGAAAATCCTGATACGGACCCATTGCGTACTTCGGCAGCCGCTTCTCCGGCCGCTGCCAGCACCACACCCCTCCATCCCAATCCTGCCATCGATGCAGCGTTGCGCTCGGGTGCTGTCACACGCGGCGCCGATATGCCCGTCATTACGCGGCTCCGCCGCGGACCGTGGTGGTGGCGCCGTCGTTTCATTCGCGACGAGCAGCGCACCTACTATTCGCGCTTCGAAGGCGAATTCCAGGAGATGTTGTCGTCAACGCTCACGGGTGAGCCCGAAGCCATCGATAGCGCTGTTCCTGGTGAAGCCCGTGCCATGGAAGATTCAAACTACTACCTCGTCCAGTTCTCGGGACCGGAAGTAGACGCCATGTCACCGGCAGAATCGACGCGCTTCGCGCGTCTATCCTCCTGGCCGGATGTGACGACGCGCACCGTGCTGGCACCACGTCGCGCGACCGGCGACGCCATCCAGGCTGTCCACTCGGCACCCGTCGCGCCCGAGCGCGTGCTCTTTCTCGACATCGAGACGGCGGGGCTCTCCGCCAACACATATCTCTTTCTCGTCGGTCTGATGTACGCCAACGGCAACGGCTTCCACGTGGAGCAGGTGCTCGCGCGCGATTACACCGAGGAGAAGGGCGTGCTCCTGCACGTGCACGAGACGATGAGTCGCTTCGACACCATCGTCACATACAACGGCGCCACCTTCGACATTCCGTTCATCCGCACGCGCATGGCCGTGCACCGCATTGCCGAGCTGCCGCCGGTGGGGTCCGTCGATCTGTTGCACGCCTCGCGCCGCGTCTTTCGCGGCACGCTCCCCAACTGCCGCCTGGTGACCGTGGAGAAACATCTGCGCGGCTCGGGCCGCGAAGGCGACATTCCGAGCCGCTTCATCCCGCGCGCCTATCACGAGTTCGTGCGCACCAAGGACGCGCGCATCATGCGCAATGTCGCCTATCACAACCGCATGGATCTCTTCACCATGGCGGTGATCTTGAACCACCTGGGAGAACCCCGCGATCCCATGGTGGGAACGCCGGCCACACCCGACGCTCCGCCTCCCGATTTCCCGTCCGTGAACGTCGCGAACTAGTTTGCGATCACTCCACGCTCTCTGGTCGTGTTAATATCGCGGCGCCGAACCCTGCCTTGCGCTTCGTGTCCTGCCGGGATGGGATGAAGATGGACGTCCGCAAATTCCTGAAGCACCTCGAGACTTCCGAGTGGTACGAAGATCAGATGGTGCGCGTCGAAGAGCTGCCCGAGCGGCCGGCTCGTTTCTCATCGCTCGCCCCCGCGATTGAAGCGCGCGTCGCGAACGTCATCAACAAGGATGGTGTCGCGAATCTCTACACACACCAGGCCGAAGCCATCGCGCACGCGCGCGCGGGCGAAAACGTGGTGGTCGTCACCGGCACCGCGAGCGGCAAGACGCTGTGCTACAACGTGCCCGTGCTGGAGTCGATTCTCGCCGACGATTCGTCGTGCGCGCTCTACCTCTATCCGACCAAAGCGCTGGCGCAGGATCAGCTGCGCACGCTGACGCGCTACCTCGAAGCGGATCCGTCGCTGCCCGTGGTGTGCGGCACCTACGACGGCGACACGCCGCCCAACGCGCGCCGCAAGCTCAAGAACGACGCCAACATTCTGCTCACCAATCCCGACATGCTGCATTCGGGCATCCTGCCCAATCACGGCACGTGGGCGCGTTTTCTGGCCAAGTTGAAATATGTCGTGGTCGACGAGGTGCACACGTATCGCGGCACCTTCGGCTCCAATGTGGCGCATGTGCTGGGGCGCCTGAATCGCATCTGCGAACACTACGGCACCAGGCCCACCTTCATCTGCAGCTCGGCCACGATTCGTAATCCCAAAGAGCTGGCCGAGCGCCTGACCGGGCGCGCCATGCACGTGGTCGACAACGACGGCTCGCCGCGCGGTCCCAAGGCCTTCGTGATCTGGAATCCGCCGTTTTTCGGCGACGATCGCGTGGAGCGCAAGAGTGCCAACGTGGAGGCGGCGCGCATTCTCGCCGAGCTGGTGGCGCACGATCACCAGTCGATTGCATTCGTGCGCGCGCGCGTGGTGAGTGAAATCGTGGCCAAGTACGCGCAGGAGTTCGTGCACGGACTTTCACCGTCGCGCGCGAAGCTCATCAAGAGCTACCGCGGCGGTTATCTGCCCGAAGAGCGACGCTCCATCGAGCGCGCGCTGTTCGCCGGGGACTTGAAGGCGGTGGTGAGCACCAACGCGCTCGAGCTCGGCATCGATATCGGCAGCATGGAAGCGGCGCTGCTCATCGGCTATCCCGGCTCGATCGCAAGCACGTGGCAGCAGGCAGGACGCGCGGGCCGCGGGAGCGATCCGTCGCTGGTGGTGCTGCTCCCGTACGATTCGCCCATCGATCAGTACATGGCGCGACATCCCGACTACTTCTTCGGGCGCTCGCCCGAGAACGCGGTGGTGGATCCGCACAACCCGCACATCGTGCTCTCGCACGTGCGCGCGGCCGCCTTCGAGCTTCCCATTGCGAAGAGCGACTTCGCGCAGTTTGGTGACGCGTGCGGACCGGTGCTGCGGCTCCTCGAAGAAGACCGCCAGGTGAGACAGCAGGGAAGCCAGTTTTTCTGGAGCGGGCCCAACTATCCCAGCGCGGACGTGAGCCTGCGCAACATCGGCGACGATGTGTACACGATCATCATCGGGACTTCCGCCGCGATGCACGCCGAGGGCTTGAGCGCGCTGGTGAAATCGTCGCGTGTCATCGGCACCATCGACGAGCCGGGCGCGTTCATGCAGCTCCATCCCCAGGCCATCTACATCCACGGCGGCGAGACGTATTTTGTCAACGAGCTCGACACGCACAAGAAGATCGCGTGGGTGCAGAAAGAAGACACCGACTACTACACGCAGTCGATCACCGAGACCAAGATCAAGGTGGAGAGCGAAGAGCTGCACAAGAGCATCATCCCGGCGCAGCGCGGCGACGCCACCGCCGAAGCGTACTGGGGTGACCTCTCGGTGACGTCGGTCACATACATGTTCAAGAAGATCAAATTCGGAAGCCG
>DATNGX010000013.1:0-2714 GCA_035605755.1 Candidatus Krumholzibacteriia bacterium | reverse complement strand
CGCCAGCTCCGTACCGGCGAGACCTTCTGGCAGATCCTCGACAAGGAAGGTGTTCCATGCACGTTGATCCGCGTGCCTGCCAACTATCCACCCGTGCCGACCAAAGCACGCACACTTGCCGGCATGGGCACACCCGATCTCATCGGCTCGTACGGGACCTTTACGCTCTACACCAATGCCGAAATGTGGCAGGGTGCGCGCGCGAGCGGCGGGCGCATTGTCCGTGTGGATGCGGTCAATCATCGCGCGTGCGCGACACTCAACGGTCCACCCAATTCGCTCAAGAAGAGCCAGCCTGATTTGACGCGCGAGTTCTGCGTCGACATCGATGAGGAACACGACAGCGCGCGCATCACGGTTGGAAAGGAAGTTCGCCTGCTGCACGCCGGCGAGTGGAGCGACTGGGTGCGTTTCGATTTCGACCTGATACCGCCGTTCAAGAAACTGCCCGCGATGTGCCGCTTCTACCTGCGCGCAGTGAATCCGTCGCTCGAGCTCTACGTGTCGCCGCTCAACATTGACCCCGAGCACCCCGCGCTCACACTTTCCACACCGTCCGGCTATGCCGCCCAACTTGCGCGCCGCGTCGGCCCTTATTACACGCTCGGCATCGCCGAGGACACCAAGGCCCTCGAAGCCGGCGTGTTCAGCGACGCCGAGTTCGTCACCCAGACCGACACGCTCCTCGCCGAGCGCGAGCGCATGCTCGATGCCGTGCTCGACGACTATCACGGCGGATTTCTGTTTTTCTACATCTCCACCGTTGACCAGTCCTGCCACGCCCTGTGGCGCAACAGCGACGCGGCACATCCCGCCCACGCAGAAGCCGATGCGGCATTCGCGGACCGTTTCCAGGTGCTCTATGCCGACATGGACGCCATGCTCGGCAGGGTTCGGGCGCGCGTGGGAGAGAATGCGACAATCATTGTCATGAGCGATCACGGTTTCGCGCCGTACTACAAGAAAGTCCACCTCAACACCTGGCTCTACCAGAACGGATTCCTCGCACTCGTGCGCCCCGACGAAATCGGCCAGCATCCGCTGTTCGACAATGTGTTCTGGCGCAAGACACGCGCGTATGCCGCGGGACTCAACGGCCTCTATGTGAATCTGATCGGCCGTGAAGCCAGAGGTGTCGTGACGACGGGCAAGGAGTATAACGCGCTCATCGACGACCTGAGCGCGAAGCTCCTCGCTTTCCGCGATCCCGAGAACGGTGAACAGGTGATCACCGAAGTCGTGCGCGCGCGCGACGCATTCCACGGCAGCCAGGCGGCGCACGCACCCGACCTGATTGTGGGGTACAATCGCGGCTATCGCTCCAGCGACGACTCGGCGCTCGGAACGGTGACCGCGGAGCTCTTGACGCCCAATCTCGGCAAGTGGACCGGTGATCACTGCATGGACCATCGCCTCGTGCCCGGAATACTCGTTACCAATCGCAAGCTCACACAGCCCGAGCCCGATCTGCTCGATCTGCCCGTGACAATCCTGTCGCTCTACGGTGTCAAGGCTCCCGCGCAGATGAGCGGCCGCGTGCTGTGGAACGCAAACACACAAGGAAGGTAGTCATGTTCGGAAAGAAAGGAATCCAGCTCGACCCCGCACTCATGGAGAAAGTGAAGGCGGCCGCCGCGAAAGCCGGCTACGCCAGCGCTGACGAATTCGTCGCCCACGTGCTCGAGAAAGAGCTCTCGCGCACCGACGACGCGTCCAACGACGAAGACGTGAAGAAGAAACTCGAGGGCCTCGGCTACATCTCCTGATGGGTGAGATTCTCTCCGCGCTGACCGGCATCATCACCCGCGTGGTCGATGTGCTGCTGTCGCCGTTCGGTTCACACCGGGCGGCGGGCCTCATCGTGTTCTCCATGATCACCGGCGCGGCCCTCACCCTTCTCTATCGCGCCCTCGCCGACGAAGCCGCCATCCGTCGCACCCGCGAAATCTTCAAGGCCCGCGTCCTCGAGATGCGCCTCTACCCCGACGACATGGTGCTGATATTCCGCGCCCTCGGCGGCGCCATCGCCGCGCAGGGCTCCTACCTGCGCGTCGCCGCCAAACCGATTCTGATCGTGGCCCTCATCGCAGTTCCCCTGTTCATCCAGGTGGAAGCGAGATACGCGCGGTCGCCGCTAGCGCCCGGAAGCAACACAATCGTCACCGCGCGCTTGAAGAACGGACTCGACGTCCTCGCCGTTCCGAGCGCGATCACGTATCCGGGAAGCGACGACATCCGGTCGGTTCGTGCGCCGGCGGCACGCGAAGTCTCGTGGCGACTCCGCGCAACGGACGGACGAAAACCCGTCGAGCTCACCGTGTACGATCAGAAATATCGCTTCGACCTGTGCTCGCAGACCGACAACCGCGCCATCGGGCACGAAAGGCGCGCGCGCTCCGTCATGGGCGGGCTCACCGAGATCGGCCTGCCCCGCATTGGGAACGACTCTCCGCTCGAAGCAGTGTCAGTCGCGTATCCAAGCGCGAGCTACACCGTGTTCGGCGCGCGCATGTCGTGGCTTCTCCTCTTCGCCCTGGGGACTCTGGTGGGAGCTTCCATTCCCGCGATGTTGCTGCGGGTCGCACTGTAGAGAAAGAGTTGGTGCCGGAGGCCGGAGTCGAACCGGCACGGGGTTTGGCCCCAGGGGATTTTAAGTCCCCTGCGTCTACCAGTTACGCCACTCCGGCCATGTGGGCAGAACGCACCAAGAGCGC
>DATNGX010000012.1:0-4352 GCA_035605755.1 Candidatus Krumholzibacteriia bacterium | reverse complement strand
CCGACCGGCTTCTCTCTGCGCTGCGTTATCAGTTCGGAGGGCATGTGGAGAAGCCCGATGCAGGGAAGCGTTGATCTGATGAGTGCCACACGTTCCGATGCGCTGGTGTTGTTCGGTGTGACGGGTGATCTCGCGCACAAGATGATTTTCCCCGCGCTCTACGCGCTGGAGAAACGGCACGCGCTCGATGTCCCGATCATCGGTGTGGCCTCTCCGAAATGGACTGTGCAGGCCTTGTGCGAACGGGTGACCGACAGCCTCGAGAAAGCCGGAGCCGACGACCGCGCGGCGTACGACCGGCTGCTGGCGCGGCTGGTTTACGTGAGCGGTGATTACAACGACCGCGAAACGTTCACGCGGCTGAAGAACGCGCTGGGCACGGCGCAGAGACCCGCGCACTACCTCGCCATTCCGCCGGCGCTTTTCGAGACGGTGATCAAGGGCCTCGGTGACGCGGGATTGTCGCACGATGCCCGCGTCATCGTCGAAAAGCCGTTCGGCCGCGATCTCGCGTCGGCGCGCGAGCTGAACCGGGTCGCGCACTCGGTATTTCCGGAAGACGCGATCTTCCGCATCGATCACTTCCTCGCCAAGGAAGCGATCATGAACATCCTGTACTTTCGTTTCGCCAATTCGTTTCTCGAACCGATCTGGAATCGCAATTTCGTAGCCAGCGTTCAAATCACGCTGGCCGAAGATTTCGGCGTGGAAAAACGCGGCGCGTTCTACGAAACCGCGGGGTGTTTGCGCGACGTGATCGAGAACCACCTGTTTCAGATCGTGGCGCTCCTGGCGATGGAGCCGCCGCCGGTTCGCGACCTGGATGCCGTGCAGGACGAGAGGGTCAAGGTGCTGGAGGCGATGCGCCGGGTGCGACCCGCTGATGTGGTGCGTGGGCAGTACGCCGGTTATCGGAACGAAGACGGCGTGGCGCGGGACTCGGACGTCGAGACATTTTGCGCACTGCGCCTGTTCATCGATTCGTGGCGTTGGGAGGGTGTGCCCTGGTACCTGCGTTCGGGAAAATGTCTGGCCGCACACGCGACCGAAGTATGGGTTCAGTTGAAAGCGCCGCCGCAGGCGCTCTTCGCCGACTCGGTGCCGGCGAGCGGCCCGGCCAACTATATGCGCTTTCGCCTGGCTCCGGTTTCATCCATCGCGCTGGGTGCGCGCGTCAAGCGTGCGGGCAAGGAGTTCGTCGGCGATCAACGCGAGCTCTACATGCTCGAAGAAGAGCCGGGCGAGCAGGCGCCGTATGAGCGGCTGCTGGGCGACGCGCTGGCGGGCGATAGCGCGCTCTTCACGCGCGAGGATGCGGTGGAAGCCGCGTGGGCCGTGGTCGATCCGGTGCTCAGGGAGCACGAGCCGGTTGTCACGTATGAGCGCGGCAGCTGGGGGCCGAAAGAAGCAGACGCGCTGATCGGATCCGACGGCCCGTGGCACAACCCCGACCAGGCATGATGCCGGCGACGCTCAAGATTTGTTGTACCCGGAGCAAAACGCCATGCCTGCTTCGCTGAAGGTCTTTCGCGATCACGACGAGCTGGCGGCGCATGCCGCCGGGCTCATCAAAACCACCATCATGGATGCCATACGCGCCCGCGGTCGCGCCGTGATTGCGCTCTCGGGAGGCTCGACGTGGCCGAAGACGTACGCGCTGCTCGCGCAGCCGCCGATGCGCGAAAAGATCGACTGGGCGCGCACATTTGTGTTCGTCGGCGACGAGCGCTTCGTGCCCGCCCACGATAGAGAGAACAACTTTGCGATGGCGCAGCGGGTTTTGCTCTCGCACGTTGACGTTCCACCCGTTCAGACGTTTCCGGTTCCGACACACCTCGCTTCGGCGACGGCGGCCGCCGACGCGTATGCGGCCACCATTGAAGCCGTGTTCGGTGAACGTGATGCCAAGGCCCCGCCGCGTTTCGATCTGGTTCTGCTCGGCGCCGGTGTGGATGGACATACCGCCGCTCTCTTTCCGGGAGCGGCGTCCCTGTCGGTGACGGATCGGTGGGTGGTCGCCGCTCCGCCGGGCATCCTGCCGCCCGCCGTGGAACGAATCACGATGACGTTTCCGATTTTCAATGCGGCGCGCGCGATCATCTTCCTCGTCACGGGCGCGGCCAAAGCGCAGATACTTCACGATGTGCTGGAAGTGAGGCCCTCCCGTGACGTGTGCCCGGCGGCGGGCATTGCTCCCGTGGATGGCGCACTGTACTGGTTTGTCGATGAAGCCGCGGCGAGCCGGTTGTCAGCGAAGCGTCAGTAATCCCAAAGGGCGCAGTCTCTCCACAATCGCACGCGATTTCCACTCCCGGCGCCGGGAGTGAAATATCACCCAGGTGGCGTCTGTGGCGTGGTCGGCTTCTTGCATCCTTTAGTCTTTGCTCCAGGAAAAGAAGGACCGGGATCGAATGAGGTATCCGACTCTCTCGCTACTTGTTCTGGTTCTCGCAACGGCATGCTCGCGCGAGCAGCAAACCCAACCTGCGCCTGCGCCGGCAGGCTTCCTCAACAAGGTCTGGACCAACGCCGAGTTTCGTGGTGACGAGAGCGATCTCTACGTGTTCCTTTCCGACGGCACCTTCATCCGGGCCTCGAAAGGCGGAGGTCCAGATTTTGGAAGGTGGGGATGGGATGGCAAACAGCTCAGCGTGATCTGGAGCGAGCTCCCGTATACAGCCGATATCGATTCGCTCACCGACTCCTATTTCAAACTCACGTTTCATTTGAGGAACCGTTCCTTCGAGGTTGGTCTCGTACCGGCGACCGCCTCGCTGCCGGATACCACACACGTGGCCGAGTTTGATCCCACGCTTGCGTCGATCCACGCATCCGGTAGCAATCCGACCTGGCTCTTTATCGTCGAGAACGACCACGCCACATTACGAATGATGCGAACAACGCTTCGTTACGAAGGATTCTGGGGGCAGGAAGAACCCGGGGCATGGGAGTGGGACGGCAAGCGCCAAACCGAGAACGGTGTCGAACGGATCTCGCTGGATCTCAGGGGGGAAGCCTGCGCACAAGAACCCGGAATCGAGTTGCCGTTCTCCGCTGTTCTGCTTCGCGGTGAAACGGGTTGGCGTGGCTGTGCTGTCTCTGGAAAGCTTCCATCTGTTGCGAAGCCTGACACGACGAAGTAAACGGACCGCGAAAAAATCTTCTGCTTGAGAAAAGAATTTCTTTGACGACTTGTAATGCGCTCAAATTGAAGTGCCACTGCATGTCGTGAGGATGCGCCTGCATCAGTTTGTGCTGCGCATAGTTCGCTCTTCATCTCCTCTGCTTCTATTTTCGTGAAACCGCGCGAGATCGTGAAACACGCAGCAGCCAGTAGATCCAAAAATCAGCGTGTTATCTTGCATGCAGCTTTATCTCCTCCGTGAAATCACGACACAACCGGGAGGTGCTGCTGTGCTGCTCAATCTTTCTGATATCAAGGACACGGATCTGATTTCGCGAACGAAGACACTTCGCGATACCGAGCATGAGTCGATGACTCAGCTCCTCCAACATCTCATCGAAACCGAGAAGCGCAGGCTCGACCTGGACCTCGGATACAGCTCGCTGTTCGACTATTGCGTCAACTATCTCGAGTATTCCGGCGCCGCTGCAGGCCGGCGCATTCAGGCTGCACGCTGCATCCGCCGCTACCCGGTGGTGCTGGAAATGCTGGAGAGACACGAGCTGAGCCTGACAACGATTTCGCAGATCGAGGGCATCCTGACCGACGACAACTACAAGGACATCTTATCCAGGGTGAAGGATGCATCCTACCGCGATGTCGAAAAGATAGCGTGCGAGCTGCGACCGCCATTGAAGCTTCGCGATCGGGTGAAGCCCGTTTGCGTTGCGGTAAAGCCGGCGCCGTCGAGCAACCAGAACGCGCGCGCTGCTCACGTTGAGCGAAAGATGCTGGTTCAATTTCTGGCGAGCGAAGCGCAGGTCGACACGGTCGAGAAGGTGAAACAGTTGCTTTCCACCCGGGACCCGAATATGGCGCTCGCGGATGTGATCGAGGTTCTCGCGGACGAGTATCTCGAGCGACACGGTCACGGAGCCCGGCATGAAAGAAGAGAAAAAAGAAAGACGACACCGGGCTCCAACTCCCGGCGCCGGGAGTGGAAAAACACCCACTCTCGACATGTTCCCGATGCCATGCGAGATCAGGTGCACGTGCGCGACGAAGGACGATGTGCGTACGTAGCGCCGGATGGCAAACGATGTGAGTGCCGAACGGGCCTGCAAATCGATCACATGGAGCCGTATTCACGAGGCGGGGTGCGGACGCCGGAGAACTTGCGGCTTCTGTGCGCGGCACATAACCGGAGGGTCGCAGAGCTCACGATGGG
>DATNGX010000011.1:0-2076 GCA_035605755.1 Candidatus Krumholzibacteriia bacterium | reverse complement strand
GGCGGCCGGTATCCACACCATCGGCGATGTGGTGCGCGCCGATTATGCAAAGCTCGAGCGTTTGGTGGGATCGTATGCGCCGCACATGCAGGAGTTGGCGCGCGGTCTCGACGACCGCGAGGTGGTGCCGGACGCCGAGGCCAGATCGATCGGGGCGGAGAACACGTTTCCGAAGGATATTTCCGATGCGCAGGCGTTGCGCGCCGAGCTCGACATTCTCTCGGAGCGCGTGGCGCAACGCGCACGCGACGACGGAATGGTGGGCCACACCGTGAACCTCAAGGCGCGTTACGCCGACTTCACGACGGTGACGCGCGCCATCACACTCCCCGATCCGACGGCGGAGTCGGTGTTGATTCGCGGCGCGGCGCGGCTTCTGTTGGAAGAGCGTCTCGACAGACAGGGACGAGCGCTGCGACTCCTCGGGGTGTCGCTCTCCAATCTCTCCCATGCCGATGAAGTGAGCGGCGATCTGTTCGATACGCCGCACGCGACGCGCAATCGCACGCTCGATGGCGTGATGGATGGATTACGCCGGCGCTTCGGCGCCGGAGCCGTGCGTCGAGGTACGAAGCACGACTAACGGATCCTCCCGAAGCACCGGCATGTTCTGTGGCGTTCAGTTCGCCGCGACGAACCGGTCGGGGAACTGTCTCTCGAGGCCCTGGCTCAGCATATCAGCCAGCTTCATCGCATTCTTTCCGGCCTCGATCCACGCTTTGTTGTCGCTGTCCCAGTCATGGTCGATACGTGCCATGAGCTGGTCGTTTTCATAGTTGATGTGCGCCTCGATCACGTCATCGAGCTCGCCGGCGTTCCAGTTCGGATTCGCGTCGGCGAGAAACGAGACGATCTCGTGACCGTTCATGTCGAGCTTGTCCTGCACCGGCCCCATCTCGTCCTTTTCACGTTCCCTCGCCATGCGGACCGCATCCGAGAACAGAATGACGTGCTCGCGCAGGAGCGCGCTCAGTTTGGCGCCGTATGCGCTGCTGTAGTACGCGGTGACCGCGGCGGCGATGTCATCGGCGTTGCGCGTGGCACTCTTCATCAGCCACTCCGTATCCGGTAGATCCGAGGTCGCGCTCACGATATACGCGTGCATGATCGACACCTGCTGCGCCCACAAGTGGCGCATCTCGAGCCGGGCGTCCACAGCCGGCGAATCGTTATAGATGTCATTGTCGGCCGCGGCCTCCGGCGGCGGCGATGAAACCGCGACCGGCGCCAGCGCGCCCAGCACCAGAACCATCAGTCCGGAGATGATATGGATTGATTTCTTCATCGTGCGCTCCTCTTGCGAGGCGACTGAAGGAAATCTCTCAGGAGAAGGCGGGAAGCGCAATACCGCGAAGTGCTGGTCCGCCTCGGGAAAACTGAGGGGAACTAACGGTGGTAAGAGATGATGCCGTAATTTGACAAAACGAGGGCTTCGCGCAGGTTGCCGCATATTGCATACGCGCCGCGCGGGAAATAACGATCGAGCGCGGTCCATTCGCTGCCGTCGTAATGTGCGACGGCGCCCCCGTAGCCGGCGGCCCAGAAATCCGCCGGTGAGTTGCCCCAGATGCTTTGGAAGCTCCCGAGGTGCGCACCGGTGATAAAGACCGGCTGCCATGTGTGACCGTCGTACACACACAGCTCGTCGTTGTTTTCGCCGGCTGCATAGATGTGCGTGTCGTCAAACCCCCAGATGGTATTCAAAGTGGAGCTGGTGGCGGACTGCATGGCCCGCCATTCACCGTTCCTGCGCACGGCGGTCAACCCATGGCTGCCAACCCCGTACACGGCATTGTCACTGCCCCACATGGCGTAAATGCCCCGCGGATCTCCGGGAATGGTTTCTTCGAACCAGTCATCCCCGTGTTTTCGAAAAACAACGTTGCTTCCCGCCGTCAGAAGATCGCCATTCGCATCCACCCACGCCGCGCGCAGTCCGAGGTTGAAGCCGCCGTTGATCCAACTCCACTTGTCTCCGTCATAGTGCATGACCATGCGCTCGCCAACCGCGTAGATGTCGCGCCGGGTTCGCCCGGCGATCGCCCACGCGGTGTTTCGGGAGACGTATTCTTTGTT
>DATNGX010000010.1:0-7878 GCA_035605755.1 Candidatus Krumholzibacteriia bacterium | reverse complement strand
AATGCTGGACGCCATGCGTGATCTCGGCATCGGTCTCATTGCGTACAGCCCGCTGGGTCGGGGATTCCTGGCGGGGCGCTTCCAGAGCACGGATCAGCTGTCCGAAAAAGACTGGCGCCGCGGGCACCCGCGCTTCCAGGGCGAAAACTTCGACAAGAACATGGCGCTGGTGGAACGCGTGAAAGAAGTGGCAGCGCAGAAAAAGTGCACGCCCGCGCAGCTGGCCCTCGCATGGCTCTTGCATCGCGGCGACGATATCGTTCCCATTCCGGGCACGAGCAGCATCACGCGTCTCGAGGAAAATGCGGCGGCGGTCGATATCCGGCTGACCGCCGAGGACGTCAAGCGCATCGAAGAGGCCGCGCCACGCGGCGCCCAGGGTGATCGCTACAACGAGCACATGATCAAACTGATCAATCGATGAGGGAGGAGCGCATGATCGCGCGCGGAAGATTCGACGTGAAGGTGACTCCGATTCCGATGGGCGACCCGGGCACGGGCCGCTTCAACCGGCTCCTGCTCGACAAACAGATCCAGGGCGACCTGGAGGCAACGAGCGAAGGCGAGATGATGGGCGCCGATTCGCCCGTGCAGGGCTCGGCCGGCTATGTCGCCGTCGAGCGTGTCACGGGTTCCCTCCACGGCAAGAAGGGAAGCTTCGTGCTGCAGCACAAGAGCTCGATGCGCAAGGGCGCCGACTTCAAGATGGATATCACCGTGGTTCCCGACTCGGGCACCAACGAGCTCGCCGGTATCGCCGGCACCTTCACCATCATCTTTGAAGGCAAGAACCACCTGTACGAATTCGACTACACGATGGAAGAGAAGTAGCGCGCACCCGGCGCGCTACTTCCCGGATGCCATCCGACTATTTTGATCCGGTCATCTTGCCGTCGAGAAACGGCAGCGCAACCTGCGGAAGCTGCGGCGACACGAACATCTCGTAGTGCGTCACGCCGGGCAGAATGGCGAGCCGGTTCTTCGACATGTTCTCGTGCTGCCAGCCTGCATCCTTCAACCCACCACCGAGCAGCTGGTAGAATTTGATCTCATGCTCGGGGCGATACATGTCGCTGTCGCCGTAGATCAGCATCACCGGCATGGTGAGCTTCTTCACGTCGGCTTCCCAGTTGTATGGTGTTCGCATCCATTCGCCCATGGCGTCGAGCAGTTTGGGGAACTCCGCCGGATTGGGAGCGACCGCGACATAGGCCTGGTACATGGGCGTGGCCTTCATCTGATCCAGCATCGCCGCACCGACCGCTGCCTGCTGCGGCAGCATCTCAGGAAAGAATCCATCCTGCGCATATCCGGCCGACACGAGCACGAGACGGCGCACCAACTCGGGATGTTGTGCCGCGAAACGAAACGCGACCTCGCCTCCCATTGAATAGCCCAACGCGTCGACCTGCTTGTAGCCAAGCTTCGTGATCAGCGTGGCCATGTCATCGCCTTCATCGGAGATGATGATCTTGCGGTTACCCAGCGGCGTGCGGCCGTGTCCCTGCAGATCCACGGCAATCACTTCGCGTGTCGCCGCGAACGTGGGAAGCGCCGGCTCGAACATGGTCGTCGAGCCCAGGCCTCCGTGCAGGAGGAGCAGCGGTTCGCCCTTTCCGTAGATCTCGTAGTAGTAATTGACGCCGTTGGCCTCGACGCGGCCGCTCTTCACGGGCTTGTCGGCAGCCGACGCTGGAGCGGCCAGAAACAAAATCAGAGTGAGAATGATAGATCGCATCGTCATGTCTCCTTGGTTGGTTCGGGTTCAATATGACGACGAACGGGGAAGGGCGAAATCGACAGGTCCACGGAGAGTTTTTAGCCCTCGCGAAAAACATCCGTGTTCACGTACTTGAGGCCGGAATCGACCATGAGCGTCACAACCGTGGCGTCGGGGCCGAGCCGGCGGCCCAGTTGAATGGCGGCGATCACGTTCGCACCCGAAGAGGTGCCCGCGAACAACCCCTCTTCGCGCGCCAGACGGCGCGTCATTTCTTTGGCGTCGGCCGTCGGCACCGGGATCACACCATCCGCGAGGGATGGGTTCCAGAGCGGCGGTGTGTAACCGATGCCCACGCCTTCGATGTTGTGCGGGCCTGATTGCCCCCCGCCCAGCACGGGCGATTCGGCGGGCTCCACGGCAAAGAACTTCACATCGCGTTTGTGTCGTCGCAGTGCCTCGATGGTTCCGCGCGACGATGCTCCCGTTCCGACGCTGTGAACGAACGCGTCCACCCGGCCATCCGTCTGCTTCCAGATTTCATCCCCGAGACCGTGGTAACCGCTGATCGTGTCCGTGTTGTTGAGCTGGTCGGTCCAGCACGTGCGCGGCTCCTCTGCAAGTGTGCGCGCGGTTTCGATCATGTCGAGAATGAGTTTCTTGGTGGTGCGGCCGTTTTCGCTCGCCACCAGCGTGAGCCGGGCACCCAGCGCCGACATCTGACGGCGTTTCTCGATGCTGAATGCGTCGGACGTCACAATATGAATGGGATACCCACGGACAGCGCACACGAGCGCGAGTGACGCGCCCGTGCTGCCGCCCGTGTTTTCGATGACTGTGTAGCCGGGTTGCAAGCGGCCGTCCTCTTCCGCGCGCGCAATGACCGCATTCGCCATGCGATCCTTCATGCTGCCGGTGGGATTCTCCCACTCGAGCTTCGCGAAGATGCGGGCACAGTCCGGCGGCACCACGCGCCGGAGCTGCACCATCGACGTATTGCCGATCGCGTCGAGAACGCTCATTTATTTCGGACCCGCGAGACCGATGGGCACGCCACCGGGCGCGCGCACGATCGCGATCACGAGGTCGGCCATGACCGGCGACGGCGGCATCATCGCTTCCGCGCCCGCCTTGATGGCCTTGTCGAAGATCTTCTTCACATTCCCGACCTGCACGTAGGGAACCGTGCCCGGCACTTCCTGCGGGTCGTTGACGCGGATTCCGCCGCCGCCTTTTTCCGAATACATGAACAGCAGATACTTGCTGCCGTCCGGCATGGGGAAGCTGGGACGGAACGTCCAGCCCAGTACCTTCGCGGCCCACTTGCCCGTGGCGTCCGGATCCGTGCTCGCGAGCTCGGTATGCGTGATCCAGCTGTCGAGCGCGGGGTTGTACTGGCTCTTCGGTGCCTTGGCTTTGCCCTTCGACTTCGCCTTTGCTTTTGCCTTCGGCGCCGGCTTGCGCGCCGCTTTCTTCTTAGCCATGGTCTGTCCTTTCATGTGGTGTGAATGTGCGTGCTCGCATTGTAATCACACGACGAGCGCGCGTCGAGTCCCAGTCGGTTGACACGACAGTGATACCCCTCTAACATGACTTGCGCATCGGGCGACCGCACGAAAAAACCGCACGGTCGCACATCCATCTGTTCGTTTCCGTTCGATTCGAAAGGTGTATCCATGCGCTGTCGTCCGCTCGCCCTCGTGCTGTCCGTTCTTCTCGTCCTCACGGCCTGCTCCAGGAAAAAAGAGCCCGTGCTCGCGCCGGAAGAAGCGCGCGCCATCGCGAAGGAAGCCTACATATACGGCTTTCCGATGGTGGACAACTACCGGATCATGTACTCGTACTATGTCGACACTGCTGACAAGGAGTACAAAGGCGGCTGGAACGAGGTGCACAACATTGCGCGCGTATACACACCCGAGGACAAGGCGGTGCAGACGCCGAACTCGGACACGCCGTACACGATGATCGGGGCCGACCTGCGCGCGGAGCCGTTGGTCCTCACCATGCCGGCCATCGAGTCCGGCCGCTATTACTCGGCGCAGTTCATCGATCTGTACACGTTCAACTTTGCGTATGCGGGTAGTCGCGCGACGGGCAACGGAGGCGGCAACTTCCTGCTCGCCGGTCCGGATTGGAAGGGCGAGACGCCCGCCAACATCAAGCAGGTCATCCGCTGTGAGACGAGCCTGGCCGGGATCGTGATCCGCACTCAGCTCTTCAATCCCAACGACATCGACAAGGTGAAGGCGATCCAGGAGGGCTACAAGGTTCACCGGCTCTCGCAGTTCACGGGGCAGCCGGCCCCGACCGCGGCGCCGAATATCGACTTCATCAAACCGCTCACCGCCGACGAGGAACGCAGCTCGCTCGGTTTTTTCAACGTGTTGAACTTCTGTCTGCAGTTCTGCCCGACGGATTCGTCCGAGACCGCGCTCATGGCCCGGTTTGCGAAGATCAATGTGGGAGCGGGGAAGACGTTTGACGCCGCCACGCTCTCACCCGAGGTCAAGCAGGCTGTCGAGGACGGATGCAAGGACGCGTGGGCGGATCTCGCGCGCGTGCAGAAGGCGATCGAAGGCGGCGAGATCTCGAGCGGAGATTTGTTCGGGACGCGCGAGTATCTCAAGAACAACTACCTCTACCGCATGGCCGCCGCCGTGCTGGGGATCTACGGCAATTCCAAAGATGAAGCCCTTTATTTCCCCTACGCCGCCGATGGCAGCGGCGCCGCTCTCGATGGCACGACGGGGAAGTACACGCTGACCTTCGCGGCGGATGCGCTTCCGCCCGCGAACGCATTCTGGTCGCTCACCATGTACAACCTGCCCGCGCTTCAGCTGGTCGACAATCCGCTCGATCGTTACCTGATTAACTCGCCGATGCTGAAAAGTCTCAAGCGTGAGAAAGACGGCAGCATTGTGCTCAGGATTCAATACCCATCGCCCGGGCCGAAGCTTCAGTCCAACTGGCTTCCCGCTCCCAACGGGCCATTCTCGATGGTCCTGCGCGTCTACTGGCCCAAACCCGAAGTGATCGACGGCACATGGAAAAAGCCCGAGCTCGTGAAGGTTCAGTGAGCGTGCGATTTCACGAAATCATGACAGCGATGGCATTGAGCGCGGCGTTACTTCCCGCCGGGGCAGTTGCACAGACGGCTGCGGATTCGGCTTCCACGACGTCGAAGCACTCACGCTTTCCGTTCATGGCGGAAGAGGCGCGCAAGCGCGGCCACACGCTGCCGCTTCCGTACGGACTGTCGGTGGTGCTCACCGGCCTGGGCAACCGCAAGATCGAAGTCACCGACGTGCGCATCGGCGTGCGCAACGAACCGCAATCGGTGAGCGACTTCCTCGACCTGGGCTCGACGAGCGACGTGTTCAACGCCAACCTCAAGGGTGACCTCTGGCTCCTGCCGTTTTTCAATGTGTACGCGCTGGTCGGGTATGTGCACAACGAATCGACATCGCACGCACGCGTCACCATCGACCGGCCGCTCAGCGGGACCACCCAATATACGACCGATATCGAAACCAGCCTGGACGGAATCGTCGGTGGCCTGGGCGGTACGCTCGCCGCCGGGTATCTCAATTTCTTCTCCGTGATCGACTTCTGCTACATCCGCAGCGACCTCGGCTTCGACGATGCCTTCACCGCGAGGATCACGAGCTTCCGCGTGGGCTACAACGGTGTCCTCGCCGACATGCCGATGCAGCTCTGGCTCGGCGCAGGGGACTGGGACACGGCGGCCACGGCGAAGGGACACAGTACGCTGTCGGATGGCTCGCGGCTCGATTTCGAAGCGGACCAGCAGCCGGTGAACAACTGGATGTACGACATCGGCGGAAACTTTGAGTTTTCTCCGCACTGGTTGCTGGTTGTCGACGCGGGTGCGGACTTCAACGGTGGGTGGTACGCCGTGCTGGGGCCGACGTACCGGTTTGGATCATGAGCAAGACCGCAATCATCGCGCTGGCATCACCGCGTCCGGCGATCTCGCTGGAAGACGGCCTCGAACGAGTCGAGCGCCTGGTTGTCGCCGCAGCGGAACAGAAGGCGGAGGTCGTCTGCTTCCCGGAGGCCTATCTTCCCGGGCTGCGCGGCCAGGACTTTCCCGTCATGGAGTGGGAAGAGCGGCACTGGGACCTGGTGATCAAGACGGTGGCGCAGTGGGCGCGCGCGCGACACATCAGCATCATTCTGGGAATGGAGCGCATTACCCGGGGGGGACGACAGATTGCGTCCGTCGTGTTCGACGATCGTGGCAACCGCCAGGGCATGCAGACCAAGAACCAGCTCGATCCGAGCGAAGACGCGTTTTACATTCCCGGTGCCACGCGAAAAGTGTTTCTATCCGCCAATTTCAAGTTCGGCATCGCCATCTGCCACGAAGGCTGGCGCTACCCCGAAACCGTGCGCTGGGCCGCAACGCGCGGTGCAAAGATTGTTTTTCATCCCCAACACACGGGAAACGACCAGCAGGGCATCAAGGTCAAGAAATGGGGCGCCGCGGACTCTCCCTACTATGAGCAGGCGATGCTCATGCGCGCGCGGGAGAACACCATCTATTTTGCCAGCGTGAACTACGCGCTCAAGTATCCAGAATCGGCCACCGCGCTCATTGCGCCCGATGGCAAGCTTCAGGCGCACCTTCCCTACGGGGAAGAGGGTCTGCTGGTGCAGGAGATCGATCTCGAAAACTCGACGGGACTTCTCGCGCGCCGTTATGCGCCGGATCGCTATCAGGAAGAGCGCTGATGACGATTGGTTCGGTGCGCCGCGCTCTGCTGCTCGTTGTTCCCCCGCTGCTGATCGCGGTGCCGAGCCACGCCGGATGGCTCGACCGCTTCAAAGATCCAACAGACGGCGCGTTCGACATGTCGTCGTACCTGCTCGAGAGCAAGGGCGCGTTTCCGGTCCCCGTCTTTATCACAGAGCCGGCCATCGGTTACGGCGGCGGCCTCGTGGTTGCATTCTTTCAGCAATCCATCGCCGAGCTTGCCGCGCAAAGCGAAGACGGCCGGCTTTATCGACCGCCCAACGTGTATGCCGCCGGCGGATTTGGTACCGAGAACGGCACGTGGGGAGCGTTCGGCGGCGGCATGGTGACGTTCCATCACGACCGCTGGCGCTGGCGCGGCGGTGGTGGCTACGCGTCGGTCAATCTCACCTACTATGGCTCCAACGACGCGTTCGCCGGGCGCGGGCTTGATTACGGCCTGGATGGTGTCGCCGCGGTGAATCACCTGCTGTACCGCGTGGGCGAGAGTCACTGGTGGCTCGCGGCGCACTGGCAGTTCCTCAATCTCGAGAGCGCGTTCGATCTCCAGAACACCGCCATCGCCACTCTGGAAGATGAACGGCGCAGCTCGGGCGTTGGCCCATCGATCGAATACGATTCGCGCGATACCATCTTCACACCCGGCCGGGGCTGGACCGGGAGCGCGGACATGTTGTTCTATGCGCCCGCCTTTGGCGGCGATGCGACGTTTCAGACCTATCGCGCGCACGTGTTCGCATACATGCCGCTGGGCAATCGCTTCGTTGTCGGGACGCGGCTCGACGGTCGCAGCGCGCACGGCGACACGCCGTTCTACATGCTTCCATTTATCGACATGCGGGGGATTCCCCTCCAGCGTTACCAGGATGAACATACGGCGTTGGCGGAGAGCGAGCTGCGCTGGAATGTCACGCCGCGCTGGGCGTTGATGGGTTTCGCCGGCGCCGGCCGGGTATGGGGCTCCCAGGCCGACTTCAGCGCGGCGGACACGCGCGTGGCCGGCGGCACCGGGTTTCGCTATCTCATCGCGCGCCAGCTCAAGATGTTCACGGGTTTGGATTTCGCATGGGGACCGGACGACTTTGCCTTCTATATTCAGGTGGGGAACGCGTGGCGCTGACACGCGACCCAGGAGGACCGATATGAAAGCCGTGAAAAAAATGGATGCCCCCTTGTTCCCGACCCGCAACGACATTCCAGCCGCGACGCGCGCCAAGATTGTGGCACTCCTGAACGCCCGCCTGGCCGACTGCATCGATCTGCAGACGCAGTGCAAGCAGGCGCACTGGAATGTGAAAGGGCCGAATTTCATCGCGCTGCACGAGCTCTTCGACAAGGTGAACGAAGCGGTGGAGGAGTACGTCGACACCATCGCCGA
>DATNGX010000009.1:0-4099 GCA_035605755.1 Candidatus Krumholzibacteriia bacterium | reverse complement strand
TCTCCCGGGAGTCCCATCTTGGAACAGAAGTGTGAAGCGCTGTGCGACGCCCTCGCCAAGCGCGTTGTTGAGAAGAATTTCGGCGAAGCCCACGCTCTATTTGCCCCCTGGCTGCAGCAGGCCATGACCCCGTCCGACATCGAGCACCTGGTTTCCGCCGTGGGAGCCGGGAGTGCCCGCACCTGGACCCTCGACGAGGGATTCCTGGGCGTGGAGGACCTCGGCGGCCCGAACCAGATCACCAAGTCCAACTATCGCGGCTGGTTGTGCATCCAGTTCAACCCCGGCGAAGGACACGACGGCGGTTCGTTCGACCTGTGGCTGGCCGCGGTGGAGACCGACGGCGACTACCGCGTCGGACTGATCGAAGCCGCCGGAGCCGACTAGCCACTCACGCCCCCTATGCTGCCTAACGGCGCGCTCGACGCAATTCCGCTGTGGGCCGTCTTTGTCCTGACCGGCATTCTGGTGCTGGCTGCGGTCGAAGGTGGCTTTGCGCTGGGCAGACATCGGCGAACGCGCGCCGCCGAGGAACAGGCAGGAGCCGTAGGCACCATGGTCGGCTCGACCCTGGGCCTGCTCGCGTTCATGCTTGCCTTCGTTTTCAGTTTCTCCAGCGCCCGCATCGACGGGCGGCGTACGGCACTCATCGAAGAAGCCAACGCTCTCGGCACCACCTATCTTCGCGCCGGCATCATGCCCGAGCCGCACCGCAGCGAGATACGGCGCCTCCTGCGCGAAGACGTCGATGCGCAGGTCGAAGGTTTCCAGATTCTGCGTACGGCGCATTCGATTGCACGGGTCGATACGATTCACGCCGAGCTCTGGCGTCACGCCACCGCCCTAGGCCGCGAGAATCCCAACTCGATCGTGGTGGGCGTGTTCATCCAGAGCCTGAATGATGTGATCGACTACTACGCCAAACGATTGATGACCGCGCGCACGCGCGTAGCGGCGCTGGTGTGGTTCGTTCTCTACACGCTCACGTTCCTGGCCATGTTCGCGATGGGATATCACGTGGCGCTCACCGGCACCACTCGCTCTCCCGCGATCCTGCTGGTAGCGCTCTCGTTCGCACTCGTGATCTGCCTGGTCGCCGATCTTGACCGCCCGCACGAGGGGCACATTCGCCTGAGCCAGCAACCCATGATGGACCTGCAGGCAATGATGCAGACAGACAACCGATAGCATCCATGCTGAACGCCCGCGAAGCACTCGAAAAACTCCGTGAGGGAAACCAGCGTTTCGCCAACGACGTGCGCAAGGTGGACGGCTCGTTCAGCATGCGCCGTGCGTCACTCGTCGACAGGCAGTTTCCGTTCGCGATCGTGCTGGGTTGTTCCGACTCGCGCGTTCCCGCCGAGCTCGTGTTCGACCAGGGTGTGGGCGATCTGTTCGTGATCCGCGTGGCGGGAAACATCGTGGCGCCGTCGCAGGTGGGAAGCGTTGAGTTCGCCGCCACGCGCTTCAAGACGCGTCTCGTGGTGGTGCTCGGCCACTCGCAGTGCGGCGCCATTCTGGCCGCGCTGGAAGAGCTGCGCACACCGGTCCAGGATCAGTCCATCAACCTGCGCTCCATCGTCGAGCGCGTGCGCCCTTCGGTGGAACCGCTGCTCGAATCGCCGCTGGCGCAGGATGAAAACGCGCTCATCCATCAAGCGGTGCGCGCCAACGTGCGCGCATCCGCCAACCATCTGCGCCACGGCTCCGCCATTCTCGAAAGCCTGATCGCCAACGAGGGACTGCGCGTGGTGGGCGGCGAGTATTCGCTGGAAACGGGCGAAGTGGATTTCTTCGACGGCGTCCCGGATCTCTAGCGTGTCTCTCACCGCCGACGACATCAAGCGCGCGCTGGCGCTCGAGCCGCATCCGATGGAAGGCGGCTTCTTTCGCGAGACCTACCGTTCGAAGCTGCGCATACCGGGAGCCGACCGCAACGCGTCGACGGCCATCTACTATCTACTCACTCCGGATACGTTTTCCGCGCTCCACCGTCTGCCCGGCGACGAGATCTTCCATTTCTATCTCGGCGACACGGTCGAGATGTTGCAGTTATGGCCGGGCGGTTCGGTGCGCCACGTGGTGATCGGCGGGGATCTGACCCGCGGTCTGCAACCCCAGGTGGTGGTGCCGGGCGGTGTGTGGCAGGGATGCCGGCTGCGCGGCGGCGGCCGCTTTGCCCTCATGGGCTGCACCATGGCGCCCGGGTTTGACGCGGCCGATTTCGAGCTCGGCGCGCGCGACGCGCTTCTATCCGCGTATCCTTCCGCGCGCGATGAGATCGTGTCCCTCACGCGCGAATAACGTGCCGCCGCATTGACGCGGACGGAACCCAATCGCTACACTCCGGGTCTGCGCGCGGCGCCCGCCGCGCGCTTTTTCCCGGAGGTCCTACGTGTTTGTGACTCGCACGCTTCGTTCCACGTTTTTCATTTCGTCGCTCATTGCTCTTTGCGCCGCGTCCGCGCACGCGCAGGGACCGGATCTCGCATCCATGGATGCACAAAAGGCCGCCATGAAGCCGCTCGCCATGATGGACGGCGTGTGGCGCGGTCCGGCGTGGACGATGCTGCCGACGGGCAAGCATGAGATCACGCATACCGAGCGCATCGGGCCGTTCCTGGATGGACAGATCAAGGTGATCGAAGGTCGCGGCTACAATGCGGACGGCACCGTCGGCTTCAACTCCTTCGGCATCGTGTCGTTCGATCCCGCGAAGAAAGAGTACACGCTGCACTCGCACGCGCTGGGGCGCGCCGGCGATTTCAAGCTCACACCCACCGCGGACGGATACGTGTGGGAGATTCCGGCCGGGCCGATGACAATTCGCTACACCGCCACCATCAAGGACGGTGCGTGGAAAGAAGTGGGTGAGCGCATAGCACCCGGACAGGCGCCGGTTCAATTCTTCGAGATGAACCTGAAGCGCGTGAGCGACACGGATTGGCCCGCCGCCGGCGCCATTCCCATGAAATAGCGCCTACAGAGTTGACCCGAGTGCCGCTCGCGGCGGCGCTCGGGTATTCTCATTCCAACATGCTGAACATCGCAATCGTCATTGGAAGTGTGCGTCCGGTTCGCAAAGGCGAGACTGTGGGCAAGTGGGTGTTCGACCTCGCAAGCAAACGCGCCGACGCCCGCTACGAGCTCATCGATCTCAGGGAAATCAATCTTCCGTTTCTCGACGAACCGAAGTCTCCGGCACAGGGCGACTACGTGCAGGAACACACGAAGGCATGGTCGGCAAAGATTACCCCGTTCGACGCATTCGTGTTTGTGACACCCGAGTACAATCACGGCGTCAGCCCCGCGCTCAAGAACGCCCTCGACACCCTATATAAGGAGTGGAACAACAAGGCGGCAGGATTTGTCGGGTACGGCAATGCGGGGGGCGCGCGCTCGGTGGAGCACCTTCGGAACGTTTGTGCCGAGCTCCAGATCGCGACGGTTCGCACCGCGGTCGCACTCATGCTCGCCACCGACTGGGAGAATTACGAGGCGTTCAAGCCGCATCCGCGCCACGAGAAAACACTGGCCACACTTCTCGATCAGCTGAACGCGTGGGGCGGCGCGTTGCAGACACTGCGCAGCAAGACGATATGACGCGGAAGTCATCACGATGAGCAGTGAAATCATGTCCGCATCCGATCGTCTCGACATCATCGATGTAATCAATCGTCTTTTTATCGCCACCGACTCGCGCGATTGGGAAACGGTGAAGCAGTGCTTCACGGATCCCGTCACCATCGACATGTCGTCGGTGGGAGCCGGCGCCGCGCGCGAGATGAAGCCGGCCGAGATCGCGGGCATGTGGGAAACGGGTCTGTCACGACTGAAGGGGATTCACCACCAGGCGGGGAACTACGTGGTCACCATGGAGGGCAACGGCGCCACCGTGTTCTGCTACGGCATCGCCCTTCACTACTTGCCCAACCCGAGCGGCCGCAACACGCGCACCTTCGTGGGCTCCTACGATTTCCAGCTTTCGCGCGACCGCGGCCCGTGGGAAATATCGAAGATGCGCTTCAACCTGAAATGGCTCGACGGCAATCCAGATCTCGAATCGTCCTGAAGCGGCCGGGCCCACCTTTGTATGGGC
>DATNGX010000008.1:0-5150 GCA_035605755.1 Candidatus Krumholzibacteriia bacterium | reverse complement strand
TTGTTGATCCACGGCGCTTTTGCTTTGTGTCCGCGAAAACTCTGCTACAGCGCGATACCGAGGATGGCTTTGACGCGTGAGTAGTTGACCGCCGACGGCTCGATGGTCGCGGGAAGAATTCCTTCCGAGTCGGGGGTGGCGTGCAGCGGCGCGTTGCCCCACGCGAACCCTCCGCCGAGCGTGAGATCGGTGCCGAGAAGGACGAATGCAACGCCGCCGTTCACGTGGTAGATGTCCCATGTCGACACGGAGATGTCGTACGGCTCGACGGGGTGACTGGCGGAGCGGTCGGTGATGAAGCTCAGGTACGCGGTCGTTTTCTCGCTGAACGTTTTCTCGACGCCCACGCCCCAGTTGAACACCTCGTCGAGCGCGTGTTGGAACGTGGCGGGATGCGCGGTGACGCCGGGCGAGCCCTGGGGCTGGCCGGTTTCCATCACCGTGTACGGATCCATCTTCATGAAGTACTCGGCGGTGGCGTGGACGGTGATGTCTGTCCACCGGTGCGAACCACCGACTGCGAAGGAGAAGGGCGAGCGGTAATCGGCGTCGAGATCCCGCTCGAAGGTGACGTCGGCGCGCGAATCGGCGATCCCATCCAGGTCGGCGTCGCCGATCACCACGCGGTTGATGAGAATGGTGCCGTGGCCGAAAATCGGTAAACTGCGTGTGGTGAACGCAAAACCAAGCGTGGTCTTGCCGTAGTCGGCCGACAGCCCCAGCTTGGCGAGCATGCGGAACGTCGAATAGTCCAGGTCGCTCCAGTCCAGCAGGCTGGCGCCATACCCTCCCTCGCCGATGGCCTCGACGGTCTGGCGCGTGCTCCGCGACTGCGAACGATATGCGCCGTAGAGCGTCATCCCGATGCCGAAATTGTCGCTGAGTGGACGCGAGTACGTGACACCGCCCCACTGCTCGTTCTCATACTGGTCGAAGAGAACCTCGCCGCCGACGGAGAGTGAATCGACTGTCGTTTCGCCGGGCAGTGCGATGACGAGCCCCTCGCGCTGCGTCAGGCGAAAATCGGATTTCTGGCGTGTCAAAAAGGAATACGCCCAACGCCCGCCCCACCATTTGACGGGTGCAATGCCGGCGAACAGGCTGGGTTGGATGCCGATCTGGCGCGACGTCGGCGCGTCGGTGTCCTCGGGCACCGACGACACCTTGATGGTCTCCATGCCGAAGACGTTCGCCGTCAGGATGGTCTTGGGATCCTTGACCAGCGCCAGCGACCCGGGGTTATAGAAGGTGGCGCTGAGATCGACAGCGCTGCCCACCACGGTACCGCCCAGCAGCTCGCCGCGCGTCCCGTACTGGAGTGTCCAGTAGTTGGTATCTTGAGCATGCGCCGCGACAGCGGCGAAAAGGACCGGCATGGTGTATAAGACGACGCCAAGAAGTCGTGAACGATTAGACATAGGAGCCTCCAGTGGGCGTCACGTTATCGCGCTGAACCGCGTTGGTCAACGAGTGTGTCGCGGGTCTCGCCGCGATGCCTAACGTTTGACATTCCAATACCCTTACCCTACTCTGTAGCCCGCTTTGGCCGCGTCCGCGGCCGTTCCTTGAAAGGCACAATGCGCGTCCTTATTACCGGTATCACCGGCTTTGCCGGAAGCCACCTGGCCGATTACTGCCTCGAGCGGGGCGGCGTCGACGTTCACGGCGTCGTTCGCTGGCGCAGCCGCACCGAGAACATCGAGCACCTGGAGGGGAAGGTCAGCCTCCACGAGTGCGATCTGCGCGACGCCAGCTCAACGCGCGACGTCATCGAGGAAATAAAGCCCGAATACATCTTCCACCTGGCGGCGCAGAGCTTTGTGCCCACCTCGTGGAACGCGCCGGCGGAGAGTCTCAGCACGAACATCATCGGCCAGCTCAACATCTTCGAAGCGGTGCGCAAGATCGATCTCGACTGCCGCATCCAGCTCGCGTGTTCGAGCGAAGAGTACGGCATGGTGTATGAGAATGAAGTGCCCATCAAGGAGACCAATCCGCTGCGGCCGCTCTCGCCCTACGGTGTCAGCAAGGTGGGACAGGATCTTCTCGGCTACCAGTACTTCATGAGCTACGGCATGAAGATCGTGCGCACACGCGGCTTCAACCATGAAGGTCCGCGCCGCGCGCCCGTGTTCGTGATCAGCGATTTCGCGAAGCAGATCGTCGACATCGAAAACAAGAAACGCCCCGCCGTGATTCGCGTCGGCAATCTGGACGCCAAGCGCGATTTTACCGATGTGCGCGACATGGTCATCGGCTACTGGCTCTCGCTCGAAAAAGGAAAACCGGGCGAGGCCTACAACATCTGCCAGGAGAAATGCTGGTCGATGCGCGAAATGCTCGACATGCTCCTGTCCATGACGACGGTGAAGGTCAAGGTGGAGACGGACAAATCACGTCTGCGCCCATCCGACGTGCAGCTGCTCCTCGGCGATTGTTCGAAATTCCGCGCCGACACGGGCTGGAAGCCGACGATTCCGTTCGAGCAGACACTGCGCGACACGCTGGACTATTGGCGCGCGCGCGCGTAACAGCAATGCAGAGAGCCCTCGTCACCGGTTGTAACGGCTTCGTCGGCCGCGTCATGGTCGCGCGTTTGCGGGTGGGGGACTACGAAGTTCGCGGAGTCGACCGCGCCGAATCCTGTGACGCACTCGACGCCAGCGCGTACCTCTCCGGTGATCTGCGCGACCCCGGGTTCGTCGCGGAAGCCATCGAGGTGTCCGACCTCGACTGCATCGTGCACCTGGCCGCGCAGTCGAGCGTGCGCCGCTCCTTCGACGAGCCGGCTTCCACGCTGGCCGATGGAACGCTGCCCGCGCTCAACATGTTGAATCACGTGCGCGAGTCGGGCGAGAAGATCCGGCTCCTCTTGGTGGGCTCGGCGGACGAATACGGCGTGGTTCCTGCGGGCGACATGCCCATCGCGGAGTCGCACCCGGGCAAACCGGCCAGCCCCTACGCCCTGGCCAAATCGGTGCAAAACCAGTTCGGCGTCATGTTCCACTCCTTATATAGTGTGGATGCGGTGATGACGCGGAGCTTCAACCACACCGGCCCCGGCCAGCGCGAGGACTTCGTGCTCGCCAATTTCGCGAGGCAGGTGGCCGAGATCAAGCGCGGCACGCGCGAAGCGACCATCGATGTGGGCGATCTCGACATCCGCCGCGATTTTCTCGACGTGCGCGACGTGTGTGACGCCTACGTGGCGCTGCTCAAGAAAGGCCTGAGCGGCGAAACCTACAACGTGTGCTCGGGGAACTCGTATCGCATCCGCGATCTTCTCGAGAAGATGTGCGAGATCGCGGAAGTCAACGTAACCATTCGCATCGACAAGGCGCGTCTGCGGCCGGTCGATATGCCGGATCTGCGCGGCGACGCCACCAAGATACACGAGCATACGGGCTGGAAGCCGAAGCTGAACATCCAGGACACGCTCAAGGCCATGCTCGAAGACTGGGACCGCAAGATCGCGGCCGCGTAACAAGGACCACGAATGATCAAGATATGCATGATTGGAACCGGCTACGTCGGACTTGTGTCCGGCGCGTGCCTGGCGGATTTCGGTCACCATGTGACGTGCGTCGACATCGACGGCGAGCGCATCGACAGGCTCGAGCAGGGTGAAATTCCCATCTACGAGCCGGGTCTCAAGGAGAAGGTGGCTGACAACGTTTCCAGCGAGCGGCTCTACTTCACCAAGGATCTCGCGGCGGCGGTGCGCGACGCCGACGTTGTCTTCATCGCCGTGGGAACGCCGTCGGCGGACGATGGCAGCACCGACTTGAGCTACGTTTTCGCGGCGGCGCGGGATGTCGCGAAGCATCTCACCAACTACACGGTGGTGGTGCAGAAGAGCACCGCACCCGTCGGCACGGCGCGCAAGGTGCACGCCATCATCAACGAGGCCAAGGCGAAGGACGCCGAGTTCGACGTGGTGTCCAACCCCGAGTTCCTGCGCGAGGGGTCGGCGGTGCCCGATTTCCTCGAGCCTGATCGCGTCATTATCGGCGTCCAGAACTCACGCGCCGCCGACCGCATGCGCGAGGTGTACCGCCCGTTGTACGAACGCGAAACGCCCATCTGCGCCACGTCGATCGAGAGCGCGGAGATGATCAAGTACGCTTCCAACGCGTTTCTTGCGGTGAAGATTTCTTTCATCAACGAAATCGCGCACATTTGCGAGCTGGTGGGAGCGAATATCGACGAAGTGGCGAAGGGGATGGGTTTCGATCCACGCATCGGTAACAAGTTCCTCCATGCCGGCATCGGCTACGGCGGATCGTGTCTGCCCAAGGACGTGTCCTCGCTCATGCACGTCGCATCGACACACGGCTACGACGCACCGCTGGTGAGCGCCGCCGACGCCATCAACCAGGGCCTCGTCGACCGCGCGTTGGAAAAGCTCTACCGCGCGACGGGCGACGTAAAGGGGAAAACCATCGGAATCCTCGGCCTCGCCTTCAAACCCAACACCGACGACCTGCGCGAAGCCCCGGCGCTGCGCATCGTGCACGAGCTTTTGAAGGGCGGCGCGCGCGTCAAAGTATTCGACCCGGTCGCGATGGATAACTTCAAGAAGACCGTGAAGGCCCCCGTCGAATACGGCCGCAACGTTTACGAGATGGCAAGCGAATGCGATGCACTGATCCTCGTCACCGAGTGGAACCAGTTTCGCGAGCTCGACTTCACGCGCCTCAAAAACGCGATGAAGGGCAACATTTTCATCGATTGCCGCAACGTCTACACCCCCGAGCGCCTCGCCGCAAAGGGATTCACGTACGATAGTTTTGGAAGAGGAAAGCCATGAAGCTGATCGACGGTGTCCGCACCAAGCAGTTGAAAGTCATCCCCGACGAGCGTGGTTACCTGATGGAGATGCTGCGTTCCGACGACGAGTTCTACCAGAAGTTCGGGCAGGCGTACGTGACGTGCGCGTATCCCGGCGTCGTCAAGGGCTGGCACTACCACAAGAAGCAGACCGACCACTTCATCTGTGTGAGCGGCATGATGAAAGTCGTGCTCTACGACGGACGCGAGAATTCGCCCACCAAAGGGCTCGTGAACGAGTTCTTCCTGGGCGAGAAGAATCCCATGCTGCTCGTGATCCCCAATCTCGTGCTGCACGGCATGAAGGGAATCGGCACCGC
>DATNGX010000007.1:0-2658 GCA_035605755.1 Candidatus Krumholzibacteriia bacterium | reverse complement strand
CTCGTACTGGACGTACCACACCGGCGCCTCGAACTGGGCGTAGGCAGTGCTCGCGTACAGACACAACAGAAGGAGCAGAACGACGGAACGGGACATGGAACGGCCTCCTTGAATGGCTCCATCCATTGGACGCAGCCACGGAGGTGACGTCACGGAAATTCCGGGGAGATCAGCCTTTTTCGGGACCTTCGAAGTCGGCGCGGCCGCTCATCTCGACCTGCTCGAGCTTGCGGTCCCACGCTCCGCTGCCGAAGAAGCGCAGGTACTCGTGCGCCTCACGAACCAGCTCGTCGTCGTTCAGGGCCAGGCCGATCTGGCCGAGGAGGAGGTGGGTATCGGGATCGGACATGGTGACATGGCCCACGCTTTCCAGCAGCACATCGCGCGCGGCCACATGGTGGCCCATGCGCGCCTTCTGCAGGGCGTAGTGGTAGTAGAGATGCCGGCGCGCCATCTCGGTCGATTTCTGCACGCCGATCATCTGCACCAGGTAGGCGCCGTCGTCGGCCAGCGCACTTTCGTAGGGCGTGAAGTTGTTGCAGCGCGGACAGCAATCAATGGTGAAGGATACGCTTCCACTTTTCTCGCAGTCGCGCAACACGTCGACGAATCCGTTCGCGCTCATGACCGCGAACGAAAGCCCCGGCTCATTGGCAAGCTTGGTGCGCGCATAATCCACCGCACGCCAGCGCTCGCTGAACACGTGGACGCACATCGCATCGTCACCCAGGGGCTCGGCAACCAGGTTGGAGCCGCCGGTGACGAAAACTGTCAGCGTGGGAGCGTCGGGTTTGGGCAGTAGCGTAGAGTTCGCAAGCTCCATCTCGAACATATCCTGGCGCGTGCGGTGCTCCGCCGAGTCCTCCATTTTGCGGAGGTCGGCCGGGAGCCCGCGCGACGGGATCTTCTTGAGCTGCGTATAGAGCGGAAAACTCATCGCCGGCGTTCGTTGCACGGCGCGTGCCGGGTAACCGGGCAGTGAGAACTATTTGCCGAGCTGGATGTAAACCGAGCGTTCCCGCTGGTCTATGTCGGCATGTTCGACCTTGATGCTGAAGCCGGCCGCCTTTACTTCCACGCGATGCTCACCCCAGATGTTGACGCTCGGCTTGTCCCGGGTGACCACGGTCGCGCGGGTGACGCCGTTGAAGAGCGGATGCGGGCCGGGGCCCTCGGTGAGGACGGTAATGTCGGCGTTGTTGCCATCGAGCGCCTCCATCTTGCCCCAATCGTTTCCGAGCACGACCCAGCGCGTGTGCAACAGTCCGCCCTCGACGCGTTGCAGGTTGGACGGATCGAACTGCTGCGGCCATAACGGGTGCTTCGCATCGGTTTCGATGATGATGCGATAGCCCGGCTGCGTGTCGAACTGTTTGCGTTTGTCACGACGGCCCTGTGCGACCGCCGAAGCATCCCGCTTCGCACCTGCGGCGAATGCGGAGCGTTCTTCCGGCGTGAATGTTACACAATCGGTTTTACCCAGCCGCTCGCGCAGCATCATGTCGAGATACTGCCGGTCGTTTTTCTCCAGCGCGTCCTTCCACTGTGGATCCACTCGATCCAGTAGATAGGCCCATGCCGGCCCGACGGTGTATACGCGCTCGCGCACCGCTTCCGCGCCGAACTCGTCTTTCGGAAACTCCACCGCGCGGGTCAGCGAGTAGAGCTGGACATACGCCGCCAATCCTTCGTTGAGTTCCGCGCCGCGCTCATATTTCACGAATGCGGAATCCATGGCGGCAAAGCGCTGCTTTCGAAACTCCAGTGCATTCCCCGCCCAGCATTCGGTTTCCGTGCGACTTTTGGTGGCCAGAGCGCGACGCAACGCTTCGGTTTCTTCGCGGCGCAGCTCGAGCAAGTGCCCATCATCGGTGGGATAGAGGAGGAGATCGCCTTCGTTGGCACTCCAGGTCTTGTGATGGGAACGCTGGAAGACGTGGAAAGATTCGTGCAGCGCCACCGCGGCCAGCTCATCGGCGGGTCGATCGGACGCGCCCCGGTCCGCCATCAGGGTTGCCGCCGGCACGCCGTCGATATCCGCACTGGTATTGGCGCTGACCGACGGATGGCGTCCGCTCATCACCACCGTATTGGCGTCGATGCGTGCGAAATCCTTGCCGGGCGACGGATGACGGAACAGGTAGGTCCTGGAACCGTCGTAGACGGCGAGCGGGATCTCGAGCGGATCGAATCCCGGCCACAAGGCTCCCCGCCCGGCGGCCAGCTCGTGAACTTTCTCTTCTATCTCGGCCGCGGATGTGCGGCCCTCGGCGCGCCCGACCGGGAGCGCGAGCGCGCCGATTGCCAGCACGATGAGAATAGTTCGTCGCGACATGCGGAGATTAGACGTGCCGGTAGCCGGACAGGTTGCAGGCTATGTCGTCCGCCGCTGCGAACCGCCGCTCAACAGCCGCAGAATACGAACCGGCAGCAGGAGAATCTCGCGCAGCAAGGCGAATACAGCGTGGAAAGTGATTCCCACAAGGCGGAACGGGATCGAGATGATCCAGATGATGGGCGCCAGGAACAGCGCCAGGAGCGCGAGCGGCCAGCACAGGATTAACAGGACGCACCAGCCGACGAAGAGAATGAGAGGTCTCATGAAAAATGACTCCTTCCCGGGGACAATATAAGTCGCGGAAGGTACGCGCGTGCCTC
>DATNGX010000006.1:0-11473 GCA_035605755.1 Candidatus Krumholzibacteriia bacterium | reverse complement strand
CGATGTGATCAGGATCAACACCGCCGTCACCACCAGCCAGCGCGTCACGGCGCGCGCACGCGGAGCGGTGTTCTTCGCGAAAACGATCGACTGCACCACGAACGCGAATACCGCGGAGAAATTGCACAACACCGCCGCCGCCACACCGGCGGAAAACGCGACGGCGTGACGCAGTGACCAGCGCTCGCACAGCCGGTCGAGCAGAACGCACGAGAGCAGCACGAAACACACCGCGAAGGCGTAGTTGCGCAGCTCCTGGGAGTAGTGAAGGTGGAGCGGATTGATCGCCAGCAAGAGTGCGGCCCACGTCGCGACGCGGGAACCCAGCCGCGGACGCACCCACATGTACAGGAGCGGCACCGACGCCACGCCCGCAACCGCGCTGGGCAGGCGCAGCCACCACTCGCTCTCGCTCACCGTGCGCATGAGTGCCACCACAAAGGTGTGCAGCGGACCGTGAATATTGTGGAGGAGGAGAGTTCCCAGCGGAATGCCGGGCTTGGGCGTGGCCGCGATCAGCGTGAGCATCTCGTCGATCCAGAGGCTCTGCGCGCCCAGCCGGAACACACGCAGCAACGCGGCAAGCACGATCAACCCGGCGATCAGTCGGCGCTCGGAGCGTGATATACTGGCGGTCACTTCTCTTTTCACGTCGTTCGCCGTGTCAAACGCGCTTCACGAAAAAATCCACATCGGCCCCGCGGGCTGGGACTATCCCGACTGGGATGGAATCTTCTATCCGCCGTCGCGCAAGCGCGGTTTCGATGCGCTCGCGTACATCGCATCGTACTTCACCCTGGTCGAGATCAACAACACGTTCTACCGCGTGCCTGCGCCCGCCGTCACCCGCCGCTGGGTGGAGCGTGTCGCCGGCCTGCCCCGCTTCACGTTCACGGTGAAGGCACACCAGTCGCTCACGCATCAGGGCGACGACGGCACGCCCGCCGAGCTGGTCCCCATGTGCGAGGCGCTCGAACCCATCGCCGTCGCCGGCCGGCTGGGTGCTGTGCTCCTCCAGTTCCCGTGGTCGTTCCGTTTCGACGACGAATCGCGACGCCACCTCGACGCACGCATCGAAGAGCTGCGCCCGTTTCCGCTGGCGCTGGAAGTTCGTCACGGCAGTTGGGAAAGCCCGGAAGCATCGTCGTATCTCGGGAGCCTCGGGCTCACCGTGTGCGGCATCGACCAGCCCGTGATGGGAGACTCGCTGCACCCGTATCATTATCGCACCGGAAACGCGGGCGCGTATTTCCGCCTGCACGGTCGCAATTACAAGAACTGGTTCGCGGAAAATGCCGGGCGCGATGCGCGCTACGATTATCTGTACTCACCCGAAGAGCTCTCGCCCTGGGCCGGCGTCATCGCGAAGGCGGCCGCCGCAGCCACCACGACACACGTGGTGCTGAACAATCACTTTCGCGGCCAGGCGCCTGCCAATGCGTTCGAGCTTGCGTTCATGCTGACCGGGAAAAAGCTCCCCGCTCCCGCGCGTCTCGTGCGCGCTTACCCGCGACTGAAGGAGAGCACGACGTCCGCTCCCGGCGACGACGACGAGAGAACGCTGTTCGATCTGTAGGGTCAGCGGGCGACAAATGCGATCACCACGGCGACGATCAACAGACCGCTGCCGATGATGAGCACCATGGGCGGGACGTTCCTGAACCACTCGATCGCTTCGGTGGCACTGGTGCGCCGGGACTCGGGCAGGCTCAGCGGATTTTGATCCGGATTGTCCGTGGTCTCGAACGCGCGCACGTCGAGCTTGTCGGTCTTGTTGAAGCGCCGCAGACACAGCGAGCAGAACTTCGCATCCGCCTCTTCCTCCCAGCCGCAATGCGAGCACAGAATGCCGCCGCTCGATGTGCGGCGCTCGCTGTGCACGTTCTGATTGACGGCTTCCTGCTTGACGTCGCTGGGCGTGCGCGACGACTGCTCCGCCGGCGCCACAGGCTCGACGAATTCCTCCAGGCGAACTTCCCCGCCGAGCTCCTCCAACACCGATTGCAGCCACTTGGCTTTTTTGTAGGGCAGCCGCTGCGCCACCGTACACGGCGTGCGCGCGACCAATGAACGCATGCGCGGCAGCGGCGACTTGAGGCGCATGGAGAGTTTGAGCGCGAAGGTTTCGGTGTTTTCCACCCCCCGATCGAACGAGCTCAGGATCACGCGATACTCGGCGTTCTCATTCGGCTTCACGGTGGGCGCCGACAAGCGCGGCGCCGCGCCCGGACCGATGCCGGGCGCGCCGTCGGCCACTCCGAGGCGCTTGAGCGACGTGCGCGCGCCTTCGTCGTGCGGATCGAGATAGAGAATCTTGCGGTAATGGTTGATGGCCGCCTGGCGGCCGGTATCCTGCGGCGCCGCCGCGCCGGGCGACTCACCCATCAGGCGCTCCAACACCACCTGCGCGGCGGCTTCGGTGTAACCCACCGGGTCGCCGAAAAACTCGCCCAGGGAGCGGCGGTCGCGGCGGAAGCCGTGACGGTCCATGAGCTGCTCGAGCTCCATCACCACTTCGGCGACGTGGCGGTAACGTTCGTCGACGCGCTTCTTCAGCATGCGCGCGACGATCTGCTCGAACGGCGCCTCGACCATCGGATTGAACGAGCTCACCAGAGCGGGCTCGTGGGTCTGGACCTTCTCGACCACTTCCGAGTAGCTGGCGCCGTCAAACGGACGCCGTCCGGCCAGGAGCTCGTATGCCACCACACCGAGCGAGAAGATGTCGCTCTGAATGCCGACCACCTCACCGCGCGTCTGTTCGGGTGACATGTACGCGGGCGTGCCCACCACCTTGCCGTGATGCGTGACGAGCGTGAACTTGTCGATTGCCTTGGCGAGACCGAAGTCAGCGATCTTGATTCCACCCACGCGCGTGAAGATGACGTTGGCGGGTTTGATATCGCGGTGCACAAGACTCTCGGCGTGCGCGGCTTCGAGGCCGTAGCACATGTTGAGCACGATGGAGAGCGCGATGTCGATGGGAAGGCGCGGCTGCGTGCGCAGCAATTCTTCGATGGTGAGCCCGTCGTAGTACTCCATCACGATGTAGTACGAGCTCTCGGATTTTCCGTAGTCGATCACATTGACGATGTTGTCGTGCTGCACACGAGCGGCGGCTTCGGCTTCCTGCTGGAAGCGCGTGATGAAGCGCGGGTCGGCCGCGAGGTGCGGGAGCAGCACCTTGATGGCGACGGTTTTCTTGATGGATTGCTTGCGGGCCTTGTAGACGACGGCCATACCGCCGACGGCGATCTGCTCGAAGGAATCGTAACCGCGTATGCGAAAGACTGCCTGCATGGGGAATGGGCCTGAAACCCATTCCCCGAAATGCACGGATCGTACCAGCGCGCCACGGACGTCCGCCCCCTTGCGGTGGCACCCGAAGTCACGCGACTAAGCGGCTATGAAATAGATCGTTATGGAGCTTCTACAGGAGGGATGGTGGCGATGGTCATGGCACTCTCAACCGACCCGTCGCTCACTGTCGAAAGCCCAAATTGCAGACCCTCTGCATTGAAGGGCAGCGAGATAGGCAGGAAGTTCGCGCTCGTCTCCTGGACCAGCTCCGGAGTAAATCCGGCGTCCACCAGATAGAGACGGTAACGGTCCACATGGGTCGCGTCACTCACCGTCCAGCTGAGGTCGTAGTCGTAGGTGCCGGTGCCGGAGAATCCCTGCGAGGTAATGACGAAATCCGACGGGGCCGGCGCTTCCACCACATCGAGCTGGGTCGGGAAGTTTTCGTGCTTGGGGCAGCCGCCCAGGATGAGCACCATACCGAGCGCCGCCATGATGAGTGCGACGCGAGCAAAACCGTTGATACCGCGCATCGTGATTGCTCCTAGAAACTGAACGTGCGTACCACGCGGAAACCGTCTTTCTGGATTTCCATCGAGGTGGCAGGTTCTTTCACTTCGCCCGTATCGGGACGCGAGAGAATGATGTCGACGAGATTGAGTCCGTACGTCACCACAAGCGCACCGACGAAGACGTTGCGCCATTTCTCTTCGTCGTCGGCCTTGCTGAACGCGTCCGTCATGGCCTGGTAGGTGCCGTCGATATCGGACTGCTTGACGACCGTGCCGTTCTTGAGCTGATCCTGGTACGCGAGATAGGTGCGCTTCTCGTCCTCGTACTTGTCAACCGACTGGGCGTAGTTGATCTGGCTCGCAAACACGCCGACCCAGGATATGATCGCCGCGGAACCAAAGATGGTGGCTTTTGTGTAATGTCCCTCCTGCGCCTGGCCGAGACCGGGAAGCAGCGCGGAGAGCAGGACGGAGTTGGCGGCCCGGGCGGGAGACGTGACGGTGAGCACCATCGCCGCGCAGGCGCAAGCTGCCGAGAGACGCAGGGTCTTGCCACGAATCATGAGTCTGCCTACGTTTCCAAAGGTTGCGATGTTGGTAAGAACATGACCGGAATTGAGAAGTCTTACGCGATCAGGGGCCGAATGTTACGGCCAATCCCCACCCGGTTCAAACATTTTTCCAGGCACCCACGGTTGCCGTTCCCCCTCCCACTGGCACGTTGACGCCTGCGGGGCCGCAAGATAGCATGGCCCACCCGACAATGATCGAAGTCTCAAACCTATCCAGACGTTACGGCAACCGCGACGCGGTGGTGGATCTGACATTCCAGATTCCCGCCGGGGAGATCGTGGGTTTTCTCGGCCCCAACGGCGCCGGCAAAACCACGACACTGCGCATGCTGACCGGTTATCTTCCACCCTCGTCCGGCTCGGCGCGCGTGGCGGGACACGATGTCATCGAAAGCTCCATGCGCGTACGCGAGCACATCGGCTATCTGCCCGAGAGCGTGCCGCTCTACCGCGACCTCACCGTCAGCGCTTATCTCGATCTCGTCGCCACATTGAAGGGCATGCCGCGCGCCGGACGCCGCGACCACATCCAGGGCATCGTGGAATCGTGCGGGCTGGCCGACGTGTACCTGCGCCGCATCGGTGCTCTCTCGCGCGGCTATCGCCAGCGCACGGGCCTCGCACAGGCGCTCATCAATGATCCCGACGTACTCTTTCTGGACGAGCCCACTGTCGGGCTCGACCCGCGGCAGATCGGGGAAATTCGCGAGCTCATTCGCGGTCTGGCGGGGCGCCGCACCATCATGCTCAGCACGCACATCCTTCCCGAAGTGGGACACCTGTGCCAGCGTGTGCTCATCATTCATCGCGGGCGTCTCATCAGCGACGGCCCGCCCGGACAGCTGCAGCAGCAGTCGGGGCGCGCCACCTCGATCGACATCGAGGCACGGGGTGAGAGCACCGCAGCGACAGCTGCGGTGAAAGGAGTCGCCGGTATTACCGGCGTCGATGTGATCGACGAACGTGACGGAATCGTGAAGCTGCGCGTATACCCGGCAGCGGGCGTTGACCCACGCGAGTCGATTGCGGAGGCGCTCGCTGCTGCCCACCTCAACCTCCGCGCCATGACGCTTTCCACCGCCACGCTCGAAGACGTGTTCATGCAGCTCGTCACGCGCGAGGAAGCGCCGTGAACAAGATCGCGGCGCTGTACCGGCGCGAGCTCTCCTATTATTTCCAGTCGCCGGTGGCGTATGCCGTCACCACCCTGTTCCTGCTCTTGAGCGGCTATTTCTTCTACAACCTGCTCGGCTATTTCAATCTCGAGTCCATGCGCGCCATGCAGAGCCCGATGCAGTCGGGCCTCTTGAGTCTCACGTCCTCCGTGCTGGCACCGCTTTTCGGAAACATGAGCTCGGTGCTGCTCCTGATGCTGCCGCTGCTCACCATGCGGCTGTTCTCCGAGGAACGGCGCAGCGGCTCGGCCGAATTGCTGTTCACCTATCCGGTGTCGGACACGCAGGTGATCCTGGGCAAGTTCCTGGCCGCGGTCACCGTGCACGCGGTGATGCTCGCCATGACGCTTCCCTTCATGGCGCTGCTCTACCACTTTGCCAACCCGGAGACGGGGCCGATCCTCTCCGGATACCTGGGCCTGTTCCTGATGGGTGTCGCGTTCGTGGCCATGGGACTTTTCTTCTCCGCACTCAGCGAGAGCCAGCTGGTCGCGGGTGCCATGACGTTCGGCTGCGCGCTGCTCTTTCTCGTGATCGGCTGGATGACGCCGTTTGTGAGCGGCGCCACGGCCGCGGTGCTGGCACAGCTCTCCATGGTGAAGCATCTCGACGGCATGGCGCGCGGCGTGATCGACAGCAACGACCTCGTGTTCTATCTCAATCTGACCGTGTTCTTCCTGTTCATGTGCGCGCGCGTGCTCGACTCGGCGCGCTGGAGAAGCTGAAGTGAAGTCCCCGGCGCGCATCCTTGCCTTCGTGGGACTGGCATTGCTCGTGGTGGGCGCGCTCTTTGCCGCCGCCGGTACGGGCGCAAAACATGTCGTCACGATTCTGCTCGTTCTCGGCGTCGCAGCGGTTGCGGTTGCGGCAGCACTTTCTGGCTTCTCATTGCGCGCTGTCGCGCGCACGCGTTCGGCGCGGCGCGGGGCGGACTCGTTGATTTCCATCGTGCTCCTGGTGGCGGTGCTGGTGGTGATCCAGGCGGCATCGATGCGCCACTCGGCGCAGCTGGACCTGACGCGCAACCAGCGCCACACCCTCGCCCCGCAGACACTGTCCCTCCTCTCATCGCTCGACCGCGACGTGCTCGCCACCGCTTTCGTGCGCCAGACCTCTCCCACACGCGCCGGCGTCACCGAGCTGCTCGACCTTTATGCCCATCGCTCGCCGCGATTCACGTACCGCTTCGTCGATCCCGACCGCCAGCCCGACATCGCCGAACGTTTGCACGCCGCGCCCGACGAGATCGTGCTCGAAGCCGGCGACAGGAGATCCATCGCGCGCAACCCCGGAGAGCAGTCGCTCACCACCGCGCTCATTCACGTCACGCGCAGCGAGCTCAAAGCCGTGTACTTCATCACCGGCCACGGCGAGAAAGACATCGCCAACGAAGCGCGCGACGGCTACTCGGCGCTGCGCATCGATCTCGGTCGCCAGGGTTATGCACCCCGTCCGCTCTCGCTCGTGGGTGGAGGCACGGTACCCACCGACGCTGCCGCGGTGGTCATTGCCGGACCGCACGACGATTATCTGCAGGATGAGATCAACGCGCTCGATGCCTACGCGCGCAACGGTGGATCGCTCTTCGTGATGATCGACCCGCGTACCACACTGCCGCGGCTGGGAACCTTGCTCGCCGAGTACAGCCTCTCGGTTCTCGACGCCGTCATCCTGGATGAGAAAGAACTGCGCGCCGGCGACCGCACCTTTGACGCCACCGTGGTCAAGGTCCGGCGCTACGAGAAGCACCCCATTACGCGGGCCTTCAACTACGTCACCATGTATCCGCGCGCACGACCCGTGTTCATCACTCCCGACTCGACATTGATCGGCGTTCAGGCGCAGTTTCTGGCCATCTCCGATGCGTCATCGTGGGGCGAGACCGACATGAAGGCGTTCGACGCCGGCCGCGGTGTGCGCGACGGCGTCGACCTGGCCGGCCCCCTGCCGCTCGCCGCCACGGCTACCCGCATGCCCTTCGGCCGCCCCGACATGAAGCAGAGCAAGGTCGTGCTCTTCGGTGACTCCGACTTCGTGAACAACATCTTCTACGGCGTGCTCGGCAATTCCGATTTCTTTCACAATGCGCTCGCCTTTCTCACCGACGACCAATCCATGATCGCCATTCGCGCCCGCCCCTCGCTCGGCGATCAGATCTACCTCTCTGAATCCCAGGGCCGGCTCGTATTTCTCATCTGCATCGTCTTGCTCCCCCTCGTTAGCCTCGGCGCCGGCATCTCCACCATCTTTCGGCGCGCCAAGCTGTAACCATGGTGTCCCGCACCACCCGGATATTGTTCGCAGCAGCTCTGCTCGCCGCAGGTGTGTACTTTGCCGTCGTGCGCCCACACGACCGCGCATCCGACAACGCCGAAAGCAGCGGCGACCGCCTCGCATCGTTCGATATCGCAGACATTGATTCGATTGCGATCGAACACCACGTTATAATGGCGAACGCGACACGGTTTTCGGAATCGCCGCTCATGTTCGTGAAAACCGACAGCCTGTGGCGAATGACACTGCCCGTCCAGGATTCCGCCGAGCCCGGTGCGATCGGCACATTGTTGGACGCCCTGCGCACGGCCGACATCAACCGCAACCTCGGCCAGGTCGAGGACCTCAAGCAATACGGGCTCGATCCTCCCGATGCGTACGTCACGCTCGTCGCAGCGCATCGGCGCGTGCTGCATGTCGAGATCGGGAAGAACACGGTCGATGGTGCGTGGTGTTATGCACGTAACGAAGCGGGAGAAGTACTGCTCATCCCCACCGATGTCCGTCGTTCAGCCATGCTTCCCGTTGATGCGTATCGCAATCATCGCGTGCTCGATTTCAAGGTCGCGGATGTGACGGCCTACGCAATCAAGAATGCGCGGAGCACCATGACGTGGGAACGTCGCGGAACGGGCTGGTACGCCCTCTCGGGTCGGGACAGCGTCATGGGCGATTCGATCGCTGTCACTTCTCCTTTGCATCGCCTCCGGGGACTTCGTGTTTCGATGTTCCATCAAGACTTCGACGCGATCGCTCTCCCGGCCGACAGCGTGTACACCATGACTCTCTTCATGGGGCCCAAGAATCGCACCGAGCTGACATTCGAACATTATCCATCGGCCTGGATTGCCTGGAATCACGGCGCTGCCGGTGGCCCTCGCATCATGACGGTGGACGATGACATTTCCGATCTCTTCGCCCACACCGTCAACACGCTGCGCGAACGTCGTCTGTTGCAATTCGATCCCGCCGTGACGCACCGCATCAACTACGCGGCGCCGACGGCCACGGGTGAGCTGGTGCGGTCGGGTGGACATTGGGCGTTTCCGAACCCGATGATGGGGCGGGTGAATCCGGACTATGCGGCGGACTTCGTGCGGGCGTTGCGGGGGCTCAAGTGGTCGGAACCGGGGGATGAGGCGGCGCGCACGACGGGGCGTGTCAGCTACCGCATCGAAATCATGGGTGAAGGTGATAGAATCATCGACCAGCTCACGGCGGGTCCGTATGACGCCTCCACATCCTGGGTCACGAGCCGCTCGAGCCATGGTACGTGGCTGGTCGAGAATGCCCGGCTCGACGAAGTATCGCAACGCTTCGCACGCCTGAAACAGCGCTGAGCGCGTAGCTCCATGCACACGACTTCCGTTCGCGAGCCCGCGGTGGCGGGATTGTTCTATCCGAAAGACGCGCGCGCGCTCGCTTCCACCGTGGATTCACTTCTGGGGGCGCGCGCGGAGGCGGGTTCGAGCGTACGCGTCATGGTGGTTCCGCATGCCGGGTATGCCTACTCAGGTCTCATCGCGGCACGCGCTTTCGCGCGTCTGTCTTCGCCGCCAGCGCGCGCGTTCATCATCGGGCCCTCGCACGTCGAATCGTTCCCCTACACGAGCATCTTCAACGGAAGCGCGTATCGCACGCCACTGGGCGACGTCCCCGTCGACGAGGAAGCGGTGTACGGACTGGTCATGCCGAACCACCGCATCAAGACGAGTCCATCCGGCCATGTGCTGCATGATGGCGGCCGCGGCGAACACGCCATCGAGGTCGAGCTTCCCTTCCTGCAGCGCGTCAGCCCACAGACGCGCGTGGTTCCGATCATCATGGGGTCGCAATCGTGGGACGCGTGCGAAGCGCTTGGCAATGCGCTGCGTCGCATCGTGGATTGGAGCCGCGACGTCATCATTGCCAGTTCGGATCTCTCTCATTTCTACGACGACACCCGGGCGCGTGAGCTCGACGGCGTGTTCTGCGACACGCTGGTGACGCTGGACGCGGCCGAGCTGCATGCGAACCTGGAGAGCGGCGCGTGTGAAGCGTGCGGCGGAGGGCCGGTGGTGGCGGCGCTCATGGCGAGCGACGGATTGCGTTCGCGCGCGTGCGAACTGTTGGCGCGTGGCAACTCGGGCGATGTGAGCGGTGACTATTCGAGTGTCGTGGGATATGCCTCGGCCGTGATCACGGGGACGCCGGCATGAGCACCGATCCGGCCACACGCACGCTGTTGCTCGGCATTGCACGCGGCGCCATTACGGCGGCGGTTCGCGGTGAGGCCGCCGCGCCGCCCGGGGATGCTCCCATTCTGCACGAAGAACGCGGCGCCTTTGTCACCCTCATGCACATGCAGCGCTTGCGCGGCTGTATCGGGCGCGTCGTTCCGGACAGTCCGCTTTCCATCATGCTGCCGGAAGTCGCGGTGCTTGCAGCCACCGAGGATCCGCGCTTCGCGCGCGTGTCTCCACTCGAGCTCGACGCGCTCCACATCGAGATCTCGCTCCTCACGGTTCCTGCGCTCCTGGCGGATGCGTCGCTGATCGAGATCGGCCGTCACGGTCTCATGGTAACGCTCGGGGTGCGCCGTGGTTTGCTGCTCCCCCAGGTGGCGACTGAATACGCATGGAGCGCGGAAGAGTTTCTCGCTGAAACGTGCCGCAAAGCAATGCTTCCAATTGACGCGTGGAAACGCGACGGCGCAACCGTTCACACCTTCGAAACCGAAATAATCGAAGAAGACGCTACGCGGTGACTTCGGCGGTGAGTGCCCGCTCGGTGTGGCGTGTGCCATCGTAGGAGAGGAGCAGCGGCGCCTGTGCAGCGATGGTCTCGAGGTGTACGGGACGTGACCAGATGCGCTGCAGCGCCTCCAATGTCGCCGTGGCGAAGTCGCGCCTCAGCTCGAGCCCGTCGAAGCTGTGCTTGAGCAGGAGCTCGCCGCGGTTGTCGTAGTTGGCATCGGCCACCGCGATGTGGGGATGGCCCATGTTTGTGAGCGAGAACAACAGCTTCTCTTTCACCGCGGCGAAACCGCGGTCGGCGACTTCGTAGCGGTTGTTGCGCTCGTTCAGCGAGTACGTGAAGAGCTTCTGCTCGCGGCAGAATTCCTCGGTGAGGAATTCGTCCACGAAGGTCATGTCATTGTAGATGGCACGCACCTGGAAGATCTTTTCCAGTCCCTGCCCGGTATGCCGGTCCCACGACGCGCGCTTCGCAATGTCGTCGCACTCCTCGTAATCCTTCCCGAAGCGCCCACTGTCCCAGCGCCGCTCGATGTCGTGGAAGAGCTCGTAGCCGAGCTTGTAGGGGTTGAGCTGGCCGGGGTGCACGGCGAGCGTCGACGAATGGTGGTCGGCGAAGTCGATCAGCTCGCTCGCGTTTAGAACACAGCGCGTCATGATCTTCTCGTGCCAGTACGAGGCCCAGCCCTCGTTCATGATCTTGGTCTGCGCCTGCGGCGCGAAATAGTAGGCCTCTTCGCGCAGCATGGCCAGAATGTCGCGCTTCCAGTTGGGCAGCGGCGCGTGCTCGATCAAGAAGCCGAGGACATCAACACACCCGCCCGACAGGGCGGGCGCTTTCGTTGCTTCGAGTTCACGACGCTTCGCTTCCATGTACTCGGGTGGGTTGATGAATGATTCCATGT
>DATNGX010000005.1:0-7501 GCA_035605755.1 Candidatus Krumholzibacteriia bacterium | reverse complement strand
AGAATGAATCCGACCGGCGCCTGCGAGTCGTAATCGCTGCGATCGACGCGCAGCTGGAGCCCGAGCCGCGACAACGTGCTCTTCGCTTCCGCTTCGCTGGTGTTGCGCAGGTCGGGGACGATCACGACGCTGCCCTGCTTCACAAGCGCGGGCATGAGAACCTTGTTGAACAGGAGAATGCCGGCGAAGAACAGGCCGGCGAGGACGGCGAGGCGTTTCAGAACACGACGTGCACCCACGAAGGCGACTTTAGACCGCCCCCGCTCGCGGCGTCAATCAATGCTCGTCGAGAACACTTCGCCCATTTCGAGCGGATTTCCGGCCCGGAAAGCGCGTGGCGGCATCGAACGCCGCCCTTCGGGGCGCAACATGCGGATATCCAGCGCCCCTTCGCCGCAGGCGACGACCAGAGGCTCGAGCGACACGACGGTGCCGGGCGCCGCGTTCGTGGCTTGCGGCGCCACCGCAACCGCATCGATGAGCAAGCGTCGTCCGTTGAGAAAGCTGTACGCGCTCGGCCACGGTGTCATGGCGCGCACGCGGCGCTCGAGCTCGACGGCACTCCGGGTCCAGTCGATGAGGCCGTGATGTTTGCGAATTTTTTTGGTCACGGTGGCGAGCGCATTGTCCTGAACCACTTCGTGCACGCTGCCATCGAACACACCGTCGAGCGTGCGAAGAAGGAGCCCCGCGCCCAGGCCGGCAAGACGCGCGGTCAAGGTGCCCGCCGTGTCATCGGGAGCGATCGGAGTTTCCGCGCGCAGCAGAATGTTGCCGGTATCGACGCCTTCGTCGATGCGCATGGTGGTGCACCCGGTCACCTCGTCGCCGGCGAGAATGGCGGCCTGAATCGGCGACACGCCGCGATGCCGCGGGAGCAGCGACGCGTGCACATTGATGCAGCCGAATTCCGGCATGTCGAGCAGATCGCGGCGCAGGATGAGTCCGAACGCGACCACGATGATCGCATCGGGCCGGGCCGCGCGCACCGCTTCCACGCCTTCGGCGTAAGTCTCCTTCGTCATGGTGAGGGTGGGGATGCCGAGATTCAGCGCGCGTGCGCGTACCGGTGTCGGATCCACCGCCTGGCCGCGGCCGCGCGGGCGGTCGGGCTGGCTCACCACAAGCAGCGGCCGGTAACGGCCGCTCTCCACGAGCGCGTCAAGCGACGGCACGGCGAAGTCCGGGCTTCCCATGAAGACGATTCGTTGGGATGTCATGCTGCGGTTGCTATTCGTCGTTGAGCTTCGCGATGGAGCGAAGCCTGGCTTTGAGGAGCAATTTGTCGGCGGTGGAGAGATAGTCGATGAAGAGCTTGCCGTTCAAATGGTCGATCTCGTGCTGCAGGATGCGCCCGAACATGCCGTCCGCATCGATGGTGTGATTGGTGCCGTCGAGATCCTGGTAGTGCACGCGCACACGTTCGGGGCGCGTCACGTCGCCGCGCACACCGGGGATGCTCAAGCACCCTTCCTCGTACACCCACGTCTCGTGCGAGCGCTCGAGGATCTCGGGATTGACCATCACCACCGGCTCCGCGGTTTCATCGCCGGGCTCGCGCATGGCGAGTGCCACGAGCAGGCGCAGATCGAGGCCGACCTGCGGCGCCGCGAGACCCACGCCTTCCTCGCGCTCCATGGCCTCGAGCATCTGTGACGCCAGATCGCGCAGCGACGCATCGAAGGCCTGCACATCCATCGCGCGGCGGCGCAGGATGGGATCACCGTAGTAGCGGAGCTTCAGCACAGAGCGCTCCAACCGCTATTCGCTGCCCTGCGCCACCACGCCGGTGACGGCGCTCTTCACCATTTCGACTTTCACGTTGTCTGCAATCTGCAACACGAGCACGTCGTCCTTGACGCCGGCGACGGTGCCGTACAGGCCGCTCGCGGTGAGAACGCGGTCGCCCTTCTTCACGGCGGACAGCATCTTCTGGACTTCCTTCTGGCGCTTCTGCTGCGGCCGGATCATCAGGAAGTAGAAGATGAGAAGCATGCCGAGAATGGGAAGCAGCATCGAGAACGGGCTCGGGCCCTCGGCACCGCTGGCGGCGGCGCCGGGAAGCATGGCGAACAGGGGCTGAATGGAATTCAAGAGATTCTCCTTTGTCTGTCTTCGTGGTCACGGATTCGCGCGGTCTCTCCGCGCTCATAACGATCAACAAACGCCGCGCGCCACGCGGCAAATCCATCTTCCATGATGGCGCGACGGGCTTCGCGCATCACATCCTGGAAAAAATACAGGTTGTGCTGCGACGCCAGCATGGGTCCGAGCATCTCGCCGGTCATGAACAGGTGTCGCATATACGCGCGCGTGTGGCGCGTGCACGCCGTGCAGCCGCATGCGGCATCCAGCGGCGTGTAGTCTTCGGTGTGCGCCGCGTTCTTCAGCACGATGCGTCCGTCGCGCGTGAACACGGTGCCGGTACGGCCGTTGCGCGTGGGCAGCACGCAGTCGAACATGTCGACGCCGCGCGCGACACCCTCGACCAGATCGAGCGGCGTCCCCATGCCCATCAGATAGCGCGGTTTTTCGCGCGGCAGCATGGCCGCGGTGTACTCGGTGATGTCGCGCGTGAGTTGTTTGTCCTCGCCCACCGCGAGACCGCCGATGGCGTAGCCCGGAAAATCGAGCGCCACGATCTCCTCGACGGAGCGACGGCGCAGATCCTCGTACTCCGCGCCCTGCACGATGCCGAACACCACCTGTTCCCAGCCGTTGCGATTGAAGCGCGCGCCATTCACGTCGCGGCCGCGCCTGGCCCAGGCGCTGGTCAGCGCCACCGAATGTTCGGCGTCCGGGCGCGGACACGGAATGCCGCCGAAGTAATCGAAGCTCATGATGATGTCGGCGCCGATGCGCGCCTGTGCGTTCATCACCGATTCGGGCGTGAACATGTGCAGCGATCCGTCGACGTGGGAACGAAAGCGCACGCCATCATCGCCGAGACGCCGCAAACTTGCGAGACTGAAGACCTGGTAACCGCCGCTGTCGGTCAGGATGGCCCCGTCCCAGCCCATGAACTTGTGCAGCCCGCCCGCGCGCTCGATGAGCTCGGGGCCGGGACGCATGCACAGGTGATAGGTGTTGCCGAGCAGAATGCGCGCGCCGGTATCGATGATGCCTTCGATGGTGACGCCTTTGACAGTCGCCTGCGTACCCACCGGCATGAACACGGGCGTGGGAAATTCGCCGTGGTCGGTGACAATGTGCCCCGCGCGCGCCACCCCGCTGGTGGCGTCGAGATGAAACGAAAACGGCATGCGGCTACAATAACACGGAAATGGCGGACAAGCGCGTCATCCCTTGATCGTGTCCGGCTTCGTGGTTGCGGGCGGTACCGGCTGCTTCTTCGTCGTGTCCACGGGCGCCGGTGCCGGCTTGGCCGGTTCCTTCTTCTTGCCGAGATTGTCGAACAGACCCTTGACGCCCTGCTTGACCTCTTTCTGCAGCTGCTGTTGTCCCTGCTGCACGAAACCCTTCTGCAGTTGCGCCTGCATGGCCGCGGTATCCACCTTGACCGCCGGCTTCAACACCGAGCCTGCCAGCGTGAGCGGCACCTGCAGCCTTCCGTCGGAGCCCGTGATGTATTTGGCCGCGGGCACTTCCGCGATGAGGTCGTTCGTCATCCTCTGCGACAGCGTGAGCGTCGAGTTGAGATTCATGTCCTTGGCGAGCGAGAACCAGCCATCGCCGGAGAGCGCGAAGTCAGCCGTCGCCAGACTGAGGTTCGGCGTGATGATGCGACCGTTCGCGATCTGGAATTTGCTGGAGAGATTCTGAAAGAACGTCTTGGTTCCGCCGAAGAGCTTGGGATTGCGCACCTGCATGCGTGATGCGATGTCGGGCGGCACCATCGGCAGGCCCTGGATCGAGGACATGATCTCGTTCGCAATATTGACATTGGTGAGCGCGCCTTCCAGGACGTCCGCGCCGCCCTTGCCGCTCAAGGTTTTCGCAATCTGCGTCCAGTCCTTCCCCTGCCCGCCCAATTCGATATTCATGTTGAGGCGTCCCACCATCATGTCGGCCAGCGCCGGCGCCTTGTACTTGAAGTACTCGGCGATATTCACGTTCTCGATCTTCGACGTCACATTGAACTTCGAAATCTTCGGCTCCATGGTGCCGGTTCCCGAGACGGTCCCGCCCAGCGCTTTGGCGCTGTAGCTGTGGATGGTGGTGACCGTCGGCGTCACCTTGAGATCGGCGGCCAGATCCGAGTAGTCGATATTCGAAAACACGCCGTTCTTCGAGCTCACGGTGACGTTGTTTTCCACCACCGTGGGCGAAGCCTGTCGCATGCTGCCGCTCGCCGCCACCGCGCGGAACACTTCCGGGCGCGGCATGGGTTTGGCACCCGGTGCAGGCGCCTGCACGTCGAGACGTTTCACTTCCACCGACGTCACCTTGTACGTCGCCGACATGGGTGCGAACGACGACACGTCGCAATCCATGCTGAATCGGCTGTCGCCGATGCGAAACGTCGCGCCCGCGATGTGGGCGGTCTTCATGGTGAATGATGCCTTGCCCTGGCCGTCATTGACGGGTTTCGGCATGGTCGCAATTTTGGCGCTGACATTCATGAACTGCGCGGTGCCCGTCACATCGGGCGCCACGCCCGGCGCCATCGTGCTCACCACGTGAACGTTGGCATTGGCGTCCCCGGTGATGGCGAACGGCGCCATCGCCGGCAACAGGTCGTTCATGGGCTTGAGCGCCGTTTTCGCGTTGAGCGTGAGGTTCATGCTCTTGTTGGGCGGGAACGGCACCACACGTCCCGATCCGGTCCCCGTGAGCGAATGAAACACGATGTCGATCTTGGAAAGATCGAGTCCTTCTCCCGGCGTGTGCTGCGGACGAAACGTTCCGCTCACCGTTGCCTTGGCCGGTATGCCGGCTTTCTTGAGGAACGACGTCTTCCCCGTCGCGTCCTTCTGCTCCATCGACGCGTTGGTCGCATCGATGTTGCCGTTGAAGCTGAGCGCCATGAGGTTGCCGTCAAAGCTGGCGTTGGCGCGCATGTCGCCGCCCAGCACGGGCGCCGGCTTCTTCGGATCCTTGCTCTTCATTTTGAAGTTGGTAAGTTCGATGGGCTCGCTGTCGAGCTTGCCCTTGAGCACGGCGTGCGCAAACACCATCGTGGAATCCGCGGTGAAATCGAACGGACCACCCGAGGCCGTGAGCTTCACATTGGGATCTTTGGCGCCGAGAAGGGTTGCTGCCACATTCAGATTCTCCAGCGTCGCCTGGCCAAACGTACCCTTGAGCTCCGCGGTACCGGTCACGTCGCCGGGAATCGGTTCCGCGGGAGCGGCGCCCGGCTTTTTCGGAGCGGCCGCCATGAGCTCCGCAATCGCGACCGGCGCCAGCTCGAACTTCAGGTTGAGCGCTGTGGCGCCGAACGCCGCCTTGTCGGCCGGATTGGCGAGCGGTCCCGTGCTGGCCTCGATCTTCACATCCTGCTTCTCGCCGAACACCGCGGCGTCGAGCTTCGCATCCAGCTTCTTGCCGATGCCCACGTTGCTCGCGGTGAAATCAATGTCCCGAATGGTGCGGTCCATCTTCGTCGTCTGATCGACGTAGCGCAGCGTGCCGTCTTTAATGTCGGCGAAGGCGAGCACGGCGGCCATGTTCGCGTTCTTCGGCTTTCTTCCTGGCGCACCACCCGCGGGAGGCGGGCTTGCGGCCGCCACCAGACTGGTGAAGTTGAAGTGCTTCGAATCCGCCTTGATGATGACGATGTTGGGCTCGTCGAGTACGAGGCGTTTGATCTCCACCTGTTTGTGGAGCAGCGGCATCAGCTTCACGTTGACGATGAGCTGTTTCGCGCGCACGAACGGCTCAGTGGAATACGCGGGATCGTCGCTGATCACGACGTCGCTCACCTTGGCGCCGAGGCCGGGCCACAGGGTGACGCCGACATCCCCGATGGAAATGTCACGCCCCGTGGTCTGCTTCGCCTGCGCGAGCAGTGCGCCCTTCCGGCTGTTGATGATCTTGTTCAGGTTCATGGCCAGGATGGCAACCGCCACCACGACGACCACGAGCACCGAACCGGCGATTATGAGGATTTTCTTCTTCATTATAGGTATCTCCCTGGGTCCCTGAAAAATAGCCGAGGTTGCCGGGACTGGCAACCTCGGTATCCCACTGAGTTTCAGGGCGCCGCGGCGCCATTTTCGCGCGGGCGAAGAGAATTGCGAGGCCCTACGCGCCGGCCGCCTTCTCGAGCGCAGCGACCAGGACTTCGAAATCGTAGGCGTCGTCGTGCCGCGCGCCGTTGATATAGAAGGTCGGGGTTCCGTTCACGCCGCTGCGCACGCCACTTCTGAAATCCTGACGCACGCGCTCTTCGAACGTCCGGTCGCTGAGTGCTTTTTCCAACCCCTCGGGCGCGAGCCCGAGCTCGCCGGCCAGCGCGAGAAACACTTTCGTGCTGAAGCGCTTCTGATTCTCGAACAGGAGATCGTGCATGGGCCAGAACTTGCCGTTCGCGCCCGCAAACTCGGCCGTCTCGGCCGCCTCCGTTGCGTGGGGGTGCAGTTCTTTCAACGGAAAGTTTCGAAAGACGAAACGCAAGCGATCACCGAAGTGTTTCTGCACCTGCTTCACGATTGGATATGCGCGGCCGCAAAACGGACACTCGAAGTCTCCGTATTCGACCAGAGTGATTTTCGCGTTCTCCGATCCCAGCACGTGGTCGCCGGCACCGACCGGCGTTTTCAATGTCGCCATGCTGTCCTACCCGGCCAGTGTTTCGAGCGCTTCGAGAATCCCATCCGCGCCGGGATTGATTTCGATGGGTGAGCAGTAGCTCCATCGAATCATTCCCTGTGCGTCGATGACGAACAGAGCGCGCTCGCTGGTTCCATCGTTCGCGCGGTAGGCGCCAAACATACGCGCAACCGCTCCCTTGGGCTCGAAATCGGCAAGCAGCGGAAAGCGCAAATGCCGGTTCTCGGCGAAGGCACGATGACACCACATACCGTCCACGGACACACCGATCAGTTTGGCGTCGAAGCGTTGGAACTCGGGCAATACCTCGTTGTAGAGCGCCATCTGGTCGCCGCAGACCGGACTCCAGTCCGCGGGATAGAAAGCCAGGATGACCGGACGCCCGCGCAGGCTCTGGAGCGAAACCAACTCGCCCGACGTAGTGGCCAGCGTGAAATCGGGCGCCATTGTGCCGGCGCGCAGGATCGCATTTGCGCCTTCCGCTTGCTTGCTCATGAGTGCCTCCGATCGAATGCGAGCGCTACTTGCCGCGCGCTGCACTCTCGATCAAGTCCGCAACGACCTTGGGCTGGGAAACATAAATGGCGTGGCTGCCCTTCACTTCGACGACGGTCGAGCCGGCGCGTTTGGCCATGGAGCGTTCGAGCACGGACGGGATGACCAGGTCCTTATCGGGAATTACGTACCAGCTGGGCTTGGTCTTCCAGGCCGCGGCGGTGACGGTGGCCTCGAACGCCGCACCGACGATCGGAATCTGCGAGTCGGC
>DATNGX010000004.1:0-2713 GCA_035605755.1 Candidatus Krumholzibacteriia bacterium | reverse complement strand
TCGCCGGGCCACTTGGCTGCCACGGCGTCGTAACCCTTGCGGCGGAACATTTCGATCCACGGCCGCCATGATTCACCGTGGATCCACAATCCGTGAATGAAAACAACGGGCGTTCGGGCTACTTGTGTCGACATGGCGCGCGCTCCTTCTTGAGGCCGGTTCGGGAAATGCTCAACGTCACACCGGGAACACGTGCGGAACTACACACATATTGCTGAGTGCGGGTGACAAACGTCAAGAAGACGGGCGTCAGGCCTTTCAGGTACGACTATGTAGGGCGACTACTGTGTGCGACTGATCGCACGCGTCGGGAGAGTACTTAGTGGGGACCGATGCGGAGCGACGCCGTGGCGACGAATATCTCGCGGAGAAAGAACAGCAGACCGACAAAAAAGCACAACATCGCGGCCACGAAAAGCGCGGCAACCGTCAGCGACGCGTTGAATTCGTAGAAGGCGCCCACGAAGAGCGTCACCACGACGGCGCAGATCAGGCAGGCCGTAATCGTGCAGAAGGTAATGGCCCGGTTGATGAGACTGGCCCGGCGCGAGTAGAGACGCAGGTTATCGTGCGAACGCGCGAGCTGGTCCGGCTCGATCGTGGAGAGCCGGTTCTCCAGCGCGCGTGCTCGATCCACGATCCGCGCGAGACGGTTCGTCATCACCGCCAGCATCGCACCGATGCCCGAGAGCAGAAATACGGGTGCCACCGAAAGCTGGATGGCGTGTCCGACGGTGGTAATACCGCTCACAGGCTCCATCGGCTCTACTTCCCTTCCACCGCGGCGCCGCGAGCGGCAAGCAGCCCGCGCAGGAGCGAGCGGTGGCAGCGCGATTCGTCCTCGCAATAACACCCCACGGAGAAATTGCAACCGTGTGACAGCGCGGCGAGCACATCCAGCGTGCGACTGTTCTCCGGAGTGCTCATCTCCTTGCGATACTTCTTTACGAAGCTGTTCCACTGCGCGGGCGTTGTTGCGGAGAGTCCGAGCTTCATGGTGGCGACGCTCGGCGCCAGGTTGGGATACCACACGTCGTACCAGTTTTCGGATGCGAATCTGGCCTTTGCTACGCCGCGCGGCGGACGCCGCACGGTGCCGATGCGCAGCCCCTCGTTTTTCGTGCGCGCGGTTCCCAGTCTCACAATGCGAATCGCCATGGCGTGCGGAGCATGCCGCACGCCGCAACGTCGCGTCCAGAGGATTACTTGCCGGTGACGGCCGGGAAGATGAGCTCCGGCATGATGTGGCGAATGGGTTTGTTCATCGCCTTCTCGGCGTAGTTGCCGCAGTAGAACGCCACCACCATGTCGAGCTCGGGAATCACGATGACGTTCTGGCCGCCATTGCCGAGCGCCGCGTAACCTTGGATGCGACGACCTCGATACGGTGAGTCCGTGATCCACCACAGGTATCCGTACATGCGCTTGGTGCCGTTCATGTCGACGAGCGACGATGACGAGCGCTCGACCCATGCCTTCGGGAGAATGCGGCGACCTTTCCAGGTGCCCTCATCGAGCATGAGCTGTCCGAACTTCATGAAGTCACGCGGCAGAAAGCGCATGCCGCCACCCATGTAGGGCTCGCCGTTCCCCATGAGGCCGAACCAGAAGCGATCGATCTGCATGGGCTTCGCGAGGAGATCGTTGAAGAGATCCGTCAACGGCCGGCCGCTCGAGCGGCGAATCATTCCGCCCACCAGATTGGGTGAAAGGCTGGCATAGCGCGCCGAGGTTCCAGGATCGCGAACCGTGTCGAGCGCGAGCGTGAATTTCCACACGTCTTTCACGCCGGACTCCGAGACGCGATCTTCCGCGCCTTTGGAATTGTCATCGTTGTCATCCATGTCGAGGCCCGAGCTCATGGTGAGCAGGTGCTCGAGCGTCAACGTGTGCTTGCGCGGTTCGAGACCGGCCGGCATCGTGCCGCCGTTCATGACCTCGTACACTTTCGATTGCGACGAAAGACGGACGCCGGACTGCATGGCTGCGCCCGCCAGCACATCGGCCACGATCTTGGCCGCCGAGCGTGTGTCGTGCGGCTTGTCGCGGCTCTCGCCGTGGAAGTATTCCTCGAGGACGAGCTTTCCGTGACGAGCCACCAGCACGCCGTGCAGCTCGAGCGACTGCACGCTGTCGATGGGCATGTCGATGCACGTGCGCACAAGTTTTTGCAGCGCCTCGCGCGACATTCCCACCGCTTCGGGTGTCGCCACCGGCCAGCCGTCATTGAGCGCGACCGGTTCGCGGTACACGTAATCTTTTCCGACGCCGGGAAATGAACGCGGGTAGTAATCGATCGCGGTGCTGTCGTTCACGAGGGAGAAGTCGTACGTCCCGCCGCGCAGCGGAATCGACAGCATGTTGTCTCCGGGGTAGAACGTACCCTCCGAGAGCTTCTCCTTCTTCCCATCCTTGTCCGGCTCTCCGAGGAGCTGCACCGTGTCGCCGCTGCGCTCGAGGAAGGCGACGCGCGTGAACCAGCCGATGTTGCGCTCGGGGTTTTTCAGAAACGCGCGCACCGAGCCGTCCGGGAGCGGCACTACCTTGAGATACATGGTGAACTCGTCGTCGAGTGGATCGATCCGGCCGCGCCACATTTCACCCGAACCCACGCGCTCCAGCCGGCACGGTGATTCGAACCGGTTGCCGTTTGTAATCATGCGCGACTGGAGCCAGAAGCCGTCGATGGCCTTTCGGTTCGAGCTGAGATGCC
>DATNGX010000003.1:0-5844 GCA_035605755.1 Candidatus Krumholzibacteriia bacterium | reverse complement strand
AGCGTTGGCCGGAGGTATCACGCCACCGGAGCGAGCGCCCGAGCGCTCGCCCTGCGCAGCGCTTCCTTGCGCGCCGGCGCCGCCGCGTTTCGCTTTCGACGTATCCGCAGTCGCATTGGCGGCCGGAGCATCGGTCTGGCTTGCCAGTTGTTGCTGCACTTCCTGTGGATCCAGATTCAAAACTGTCGCGGCTGACGCCACGTCGCGCTGTGTGCGCAGCGATGCGTATGGAATCGCAAGCACGTTTTCGCGCGTGCCGACCTGGATTTGCACTTCGGCGTTCATGCCCGGCATCAAGAGATGATTGGGATTGGCGATGCGCACGAGCGCCGGGAACATGGTGACGTTCTGCTGCACGGTGGCCTGGGGCTCGATCTTCAGCACGCGTCCCATGAAGGGACGGTTGGGATACGCATCCACCGTGATCGCGGCTTCCATGCCGGGCTGCACCTTGCCGATGTCGGTTTCGTCGACGAGGGTGCGGATCTGCACCGTGTCGAGATTCGCCATGCGCATGAGAATGGTGCCGCCGCCGACGTCCCGGGTGGGCGACGAGATCACGGTGCCGAGCTCGACATTTTTCGCAATGATGGTTCCGCTCACGGGAGCGCGCACCTTGGTGTCGTCCATCGCATCGCGCGCATTGGACAGAGCGCTCTGCGCGCGCACCACCTGGGCCTGCGCCTGCACATGGGCAAGCCGTGCGTCTTCGTGTGCTTCGCGCGTGATGCCCTGCTGCGCCACCAGGGTGTCCGCGCGCGCCAGCTTGAGCTTCGAGTTGGTGAGGGTGGCGTTCGCCACCTGCAGATCGGCCTGGGCCTGCTCGAGATCGTTCTTCGGTAGACGCGTGTCGATGCTCGCCAGGAGCTGTCCGCTCTTCACATCGTCGCCGGTGTCGACCGGGAGATCGAGGATCTCGCCCGACGCTTTCGACTTCACATCGATGGCCTGCACCGGCTCGATCACGCCCGAGGCGGATGCACTCACCTGGATGGTGCGACGCTCGACGGCGACTTCCTCATATAAAGGAGCGGTCTGTTTCTTCTGGCAGGCCATGAGCACGAGCGCGACGGCGCCCGCGATCCGGAAAAAACGCAGTTTGGTAATGATCATCCCATCATATTAAACCGCCCGGCCCCATTCACGTTGCGGGAAATATCATGCCCTAAAGTGGTGCGGAGTGGCCGGATGGGGCTCCGTATTTCTCACTGCGGCATATCAGTTGCTCAATTCCCTCTGGGTTCCATTCACCCGGTAACTGTTTCCGAGCCCGGGACGCCGCGCCGCCGCATGGACGGGCGCCGCGCCCGGCATTCAAAACCATGGAAGTGAACGCGCTATGAGCAAAATGCCGTTCCGCACGCGCCGTATTGGCCGCCCTTCGCGCCGTCCCCGGTGGTGGCTGCTTTTGGTCCCCGCGCTGTGGTCAATTCTTGCCACCTCCGCCCTGGCTGGCGAGTTGCGTGGCACCATTCGCATTGTGAGCGACTCGGGTGCGATGCAGTCGTCCACGCTCGACCCCTACGCCGGCACACTCAACTCCGCGGGCACCGGCGCGGGAGCATCGGCGCGCTCGCGCGGCACCTCGCCCCGCGACGTGGTGGTGTATCTCGAGGGCCCCAATACGCGCATCCCGCTAAGCCCCGGAAACCGCAAACCGCAGCTCAGACAGATCAATCAGTCCTTCGAGCCGCACGTGCTCGGCGTCTCGGTCGGCACCACGGTGGACTTCCCCAACGGGGATCTCGTCTACCACAACGTGTTCTCGTACTCGAAGGCGAAGAAGTTCGACCTCGGTTATTACGGCAAGGGCAAATCCAAAACCGTCACCTTCGACAAGCCCGGTGTGGTGCAGGTGTTCTGTGACATTCACTCCACCATGTCCGCCTACGTGCTGGTGGTGGATTCGCCGTTCGTGACACAGCCCGGCGAAAGCGGCACCTACGATTTTCCCGATCTTCCCAACGGGACGTACACGCTGCGTGTCTGGCATCCGGATCTCGGCGATCGCGCCATGAAGGTGACCGTCGGCGAGGGTGTCAACGACGTCGACGTGAACTTGTAGCGGCCGGCAAACCCAAACCAACGGCAATCACGACCTCATGTTTCGATTTGGAAATCTTCGCACGCGCATCATCGCTCTGACGACGGTGCCGCTGATCGCCATCCTGGTGACGATCCTGTTCTCCGCCATCCACGCCGCCAATCATGCGGTGCGCGAGCGCGTGCAGCAGAGCCTGGCCGAATCGGGGTCGGTGTTCGTGCAGATGCTGACCTCGCGCCGCAACGAACTGGTGAGCATGGCGCAGGTGACCGTGCGCGATCCGCGCTTCTTTGCCCCCTTCTCCATTCCACGAGAAGAGCGCGGCGCCGAATTCATCCCCACCGTGGGCGGCGTGGCCTCCGACTTCCTGCGCATCACCGATGCGGACTTCATCGAGATCTTCGATAACAATGGAAAGCTCATCACCTGCGTCACGCGCTCGGGCGATGACGGCTGGATGAACTCATCGGCGCAGTCGAACATGCACGAGAAGACCGGCCATGCCGGCATCGAGATGGCGATGAAGGGCTCCGCGGTCGCGGACTTCTACCAGATGGACGACGAGCTCGTCGCCGCGGCCGTGGCGCCGGTGTACGTGCTTCACAACCTGGAAGCCGTCGTGCGTATCGGCAGCGTTCTCGACGACGAATTCGTGAGCGAAGTGAAACGACTGACCGGCGCCGATGTGTGCCTCGCCCGTCTGGGCATTCCGCTCGCCACGACGTATGCAAGCGCGACCGGAGAGATGGAAGCGTGGCGTCCGACGGCGCGCGTCGCGTCGAGCATCGCCAAGGGCTCCGTGACGCTCTCGGAAGCGTTCAGTCGCAAGCACGAGAACCGCGAGTATCTGACCATTCACGTCGGCGTGGGTGGTGTCGCGCCCGACGACGGCTTCGACGCCTTCGTGGGCCGCGAGCTTTTGACCGAAATGACTCCCATTCTGGTGCTCGAGAAGCGGCTCGTGGCCGGCGGTGTCGCCGCCGTCATCGTGACGCTCCTCGTGGGCTGGTTCGCCGCCAGCTCCATCTCGCGTCCACTCTCACGCATCGTGCAGGCGTCCGTCGCGCTGACCAAGGGCCAGTACGACTTCCCCATCGACCAGCGCGGCGCCGACGAAGTGGCACTGCTCGGCCGCAACTTCGCGCACATGCGTGAGTCGCTCGCCACTTACGTGCAACACCTGAAAAGTCTGGACCAGGCCAAGAGCAACTTCATCGCGCTCGCGGGTCACGAGCTGCGCACGCCGCTCACCATCATCACCGGGTTCAACGAAATGATTGCGAGTGGAGCGCTCGGCACCGTTCCCGCGAACGTGAAGGAAACGACGACGCTCATCACCGAGCAGCTCACGGGCCTGAACCGCCTCGTGCAGTCCATGCTCGACCTCACGTACTACGAACAGGGGCTGCAGAAGCTCGACCTCGAGCGCCGCGACGCACGCGAGCTCGTGCGCGAAGCCGCCATGGGCCGCAAGGACATGGCCGAGAAGCGCCACCTGCGCATGACCATCGAGCTCGGCACCGAGCCTCTGTGGGTATCGGCCGACCCCGTGCGCTTCAACGACGCGGTGCTGGCCATCCTCGACAACGCCATTCGCTTCACCGCCGACGGCGGGGCCATCCGCGTGCGTGCGCGCGCCATCGAAAACGAGATTCACATCGCGGTGGAAGACACCGGTATCGGCATTCCGCAGAGCGAAATGAAATGGATCTTCGAGAAGATCTATGAAGTGGGCGACGTCATGCACCACTCATCGGGAACGCATCAGTACGGATCGAAGGGATTCGGCATGGGACTCGCGCTGTGCAAAGTGATCGTGGAGAAGCACGGCGGCCGGGTTCTCGTGACCAGCGCACTCGGCCGCGGCAGCACGTTCACAATCGTTCTGCCGAAGACCGGAGCGGGCGCGAACGCGCCGGCCGCGACGCCGGAGAAACAAGGAGTCATGGTATGAGACACGCTTTACGCATTGAACCATTGCATCCGTCGACGGCGGGCCGCCGCATTGCGCTGGCCGCCATCGCCACGCTGGCCGTGCTTGCCATCGCGGTGAATGCGTTGGCGGAGGGCTCGGTGCAGGTGCGCGGGTTGATCGACATCGTGGCCGGTGACGACCAGGAATTTCGCAATTACAACACGCTCAACACCAACGACACCAATTTCGACGGGCTGCGCGCGCGCCTGTTCGTGGAAGGCAACCGCGGACCCACGTCGGTCTACCTGCAGTTTTTGGTGTCGCCCGAGAGCTACAATGTCTACCGCTTCTACGGCGGCTACGTGATGCAGCGTTTGCTGGAAGACAAGAACCTGTACCTGGAAGCGGGTCTCATTCCCGTGCACGACGGCATCTGGGCCAGCCACACCTACTCGAACAAGAATCCGCTCATCGGGATTCCCATGTCGCAGTACTGGAAGACATCGCTCACCGCGTTCAGCGTGCCGACAAGTCTCGACCAGCTGCTCGCCAAGCGCGGCAAGGGCCAGTTCGGCGGCGCCAACTATACGGACTCGCTGGGCGTGGTCCGCGGCAAGTATTACTCGTCGAGTCCCCTTCTCTATGACAACTGCTGGAACTACGGTTTGTACGCGCTGGGCACATTGGGCCGCGTGGAATTCGCGGGCGGCGTGACGCTGGGCAGTGCCTCGGCGTCCGTGCAGGGCTCCGACTCCAACGAGAATCTCGCCGTTCACGCCAAGATCGGCTACGCGTTCACGCCCGGTCTGCGCATGTGGCTCTCGGCCACGCAGGGCGCGTATTTCGACCGCATCGTGAAACCATATTTACCAGCCGGCAAGACCGTGAACGATTATTACCAGAATCTGATCGGTGTGAGCGGCCAGTGGGACGTGTGGTTGTTCTCGATCATGGGCGAATACTGGTGGAATCACTGGGATACGCCGGTGCGCGAGAACGGTCTCGACAATCAGGCATACTATCTGCAAGGCGTGTACTCGTTCATCCCGGGCTGGGACGCCGCGGTTCGCTATGACGCGATGCGTTTCAACAAGGTGCCCAACAGTGCCGGTGTGGATGTGACGTGGGACGCTCCCGTCGACCGCTGGGAGACAGGCATCAATTATCACGTCACACGCGAGCTCGTGATCAAGGGCGTCACCCAGTTCACGCGCATCGACAACACCGAGTGGGACATGATCCCCGCGGTCCAGGCGTCGTTCAGTTTCTAGCCGCGGTTCGCGACCCGTTTGCGGTTAAGACAAAGGATGATGGTTTCGACCTAGCAGATTGCTGTACAATCATATGGCCGCGCTGGCGCGGGGCCGGACGAGAATCAGTCGCCGGTCTCAAAGGGTACCCACGCCATCGTCGTGAGTGGCGTGCTTCCGCGCCCGGCGCGGCCTGTAAATAGAAACGGGCTGCACAGTGATGTGCATCCCGTTTTCCTTTTCCGCTCTTCGTCCCCTTGCGTCCCGCCTGGCCACGTGTTATACTGAACCGTATGGTTCAGTATAGCCAGGCCCGCTTCAATGCCTCGTTCGCCGCGCTCTCGGACGCCACCCGGCGTGGCGTCCTGGAGGTGCTCGGGCGATCAGACGCTTCGATCACGGAGCTTGCCGGGAAATTCCACATGACCCTCACGGGCATGAAGAAACATGTCGCCGTCCTGGAGCAGGCGGGGCTCGTCACCACGGAGAAGGTCGGGCGCGTGCGGACCTGCCGGCTCGGCCGCCACAGATTGGAAGAAGAGACGGCATGGATCGAGAGGTACCGCCAGCTCTGGGCCGCACGCTTCGAAGCGCTGGACGATGTTGTCGAAGAACTGAAACGGAAGGAGAAGGTC
>DATNGX010000002.1:0-3633 GCA_035605755.1 Candidatus Krumholzibacteriia bacterium | reverse complement strand
ATACGGTGAAGGCTGTTCGTGACGCTTCATCTCACCATTTCCCCGACGCGCCGCCACCGCCGAACGATCCGCCGCCGAACGATCCGCCGCCTCCGCCAAAACCACCGCCGCCTCCCCATCCACCGCCGCCGCCGCCCCAGCCTCCACCGATCCACGGATAGAAGCCGCCGCGGCCGCGCCGTCCCGACGTCCACGCGCGACGGCTCGCGCGTTTCACAATCGAGATGAAGATGATGAGCATGAGGATCAGGATGAGCGGGACGTACGCCGGCAACTCCGTGTGCTCGGGCTCCGGAATCGCTTCACCGCGAGCAACGCGCGCAATGTTGGAGATCGCGCGCATGATGCCGTCGCCGAAACGCCCCTGGCGGAAGGCTGGCGCCATGTCGGATTGGATGATACGGCCGGCCAGCGCGTCGGTCAGCACGCCTTCGAGCCCGTAACCGACTTCGATGCGCATGGCGTGTTGCTCCAGCGCCACCACGATCAATGCACCGTTGTCGGTGTCCTTGCGCCCCGGCTTCCACTTCTCCGCCAGCGCCAGCGACACATCCTCGATCGGATCATCGTGAATGGTGCCGAAGATGGCGACACCGATCTCGATCCCCGCCTTGTCGAACGCCATCAACGAATCTTCGATGGCGGCGCGCTCCTCACGCGAGAGCACGCCGGGCTCATCGTAGAGAAAACGCGACGGCGCTTCGGGGAGACGAACCCGGACAGACGGCGCAGCTTCAGCTGCGCCGTCCAGAAGCGGCATTGACAGCGCGGCGATGAAAAGAGCGCTGAGCGCGCTAACGCGGCAAAGAAAACGGATCAACTAGAATTGCACCTTCGGCGCCTGCTCCGAACCCGGTGCGGCCTGGAAGTACGCCTTCGGCGTGAAGCCGAACATGCCGGCCAGGAAATTCATCGGGAAGCGCTTCACCGCGGTATTGTAGTCCTGCGCCACTTCGTTGAAGCGACGACGCTCGACGGCGATACGGTTCTCCGTGCCTTCGAGCTGCTCCTGCAGCGCCATGTAGTTGGCGTTGGCCTTGAGCTCGGGATACTGCTCCACCGTGACGAGCAGTCGCGACAGTGCGCCGGAGAGCTCGCCCTGCGCCGCTTCAAACTTCTGCATCGCCTGCGGATCGTTGAGCATCTCGGGCGTGAGCTTCACCTGCGACGCACTCGCGCGCGCCTCGATCACCTTGGTCAGCGTTTCCTGTTCGAACTTGGCGGCGCCCTTGACAGTCTCGACCAGGTTCGGAATCAGGTCCGCGCGGCGCTGGTAGACGTTCTCTACCTGGCCCCACGCCGTATTCACGGCCTCGTTCTTCTTCACCAGGCCGTTGTAGCCGCCAACGCCGGTCACAATGACGAACAGGAGTAAAACGACAACAATAATCCCGATCAGTTTACCCACGGTGAGTACCTCCCTCGAATGGGTGAGTTGACGATAGCATACACGGAGCGCTTGCCCTTATTCCCATGCGTGGCAGAAATCTTGCCGCCAGGGCTGACGGTGACGTGCACAAAGCGCGCGGACGGCGCCTAGTTGACCCGGACCGGAACGACGACCACCATCTGGCCGGCCCACTGCAGTCTCTTCTGGATGGCGTACGCAGTACCGTTGTGCAGGATGGCGTGGTACCAGCGCTCTTTTCCAAAGATCACTTTTCCCGCGAAGAACGTGACGCGCGGGAACTCGGCGGCGACTTCCAGGCACAACGTCTCGGCGCCGGCCACCGCTTCGGTGTCGATCGAGTAACGATATGTGCACGGGATGCCCTGGTTGCGCGCAAAATCGACGTACCGCTTCAAGTCGTCTTCGACGTGCTCGCGCAACGCCTCGACAGTTCCTTCGCCCTTGAACTCCTTCGAGTCGACCACACCCACCGACACGAAGACCACGCCGTCAAAATGCTTCGGGAACTTGGCGATGGCGGTCATGGCCGTGTGCAGGCCGACGCCGCCGTATTCACCCACCAGCACCGCCGCCACCGGCTCCTGCGTCTTGGGCTCGAGCGGCCGCTTGTGCGCTTCGGGCGAAGGCGGAAACTCCATGAGCGACGCGTACAGCCGGCGCACCTTCCCCGACACCTTGTCGTAGTGGCGGCGAATGTTGAAGCACAGCACGATCACGGCACCCGTGACGAGCAGGGTGACCCAGCCGCCCGACGTGAACTTCTCGATCGTGGTCACCACCAGGATGGTGACGCAGAGCAGAAACCCGACCGCGAACAGTCCCATGGACGTACGCAGCGGAAGATGGCGCCGGCGCACCTGCATCGAGTACAGGAGCATGGCCAGCATGGAAATGGAGAACGTCAGGAACACGTTGATGGAGTACATGACCACGATGTGCGACACGCTGCCGCGCGTATAAGCGAGAGCCGCCAGCGATGCCGCGCCCATCAGCACGATGCCGTTCTCGGCCGCGAGGCGGTCGGAAAGCGCGGCGAAGCGGTGCGGCATCCACGAGTCCAGCGCCATGTTGGCAAGCACGCGCGGACCACCCACGAATCCAGCCTGCGCCGCCACCACCAGGATCGCACCTTCCGAGACCAGCGTGACGATCACGAAAATGTCGCCGAGGATGGAGTCGCCCGCGAACGCGCGCGCGAGCACCGCGTTCATGGTGCGACCGGTCTCGTGCTGAATGTTCCACAGGAGATAACAGATGATGAGTCCGCCGGCGGTGAACGCCAGCGAGACCGCCATGTACAGCATGGTGCGCTTGCCCGTCTGCACGCGCGGCTCGCGCATGATGGCGAGACCGTTCGAAACCGCTTCGATACCCGTGTAGGTACCGCCGCCCAGCGAGTACGCGTGCACGAAGAGCAGCAGCATGCCGCCCCAGCCCAGGGATATGCGCCCCTGGTTGAATCCATTCTGCAGGTGCTGCGCCGTCTCCGGCAACTGGTCGACGTGATTGAAGATGGCGCCGACGATAAGCACCAGGTGCGTGATCACGAACACGAGGAAGATCGGCGTCATGCTTATCACCGATTCGCGCACACCGCGCATGTTGAGAATGGTGAGCATGAACAGGAATCCGATCTCGACGGGCACCTTCATGAACTGCCACTCCATGGGCAGAAGACTGAAGATGGCATCGCCCGCGGCCGCGACCGAGATGGTGATGGTGAGCACGTAGTCGACGAGGAGCGCGCCGCCGGTGACAACGCCCCACTTCTGTCCGAGGAGCGACGTGGCCACCATGTATCCGCCGCCGCCGTGCGGGAAGCGCTCGATGATGCGGCTGTACGCGGCGGAAATAATGAGAACTGTAAAGGCGGTCAGGACGGCGAGGCCGACGGCGAGATAGGTGTGCTCGCCCAGCGTACGGAAGGCTTCTTCCGGACCGTACGATGAGGACGACAGTCCGTCGGCACCCAGTCCCACCCAGGCCAGGAACGCGATCAGCGAAATGTGCTGGTAGACGCGCCGGTCCTTCAGGTCACGCGGAGGCCCGACCAGGACCTTGCGCAAACGCGCGCGCAGGCCGGGCCGATTTTCTTCGTCGACCGGCGGTTCCGATAGGGGAGGTTGTTTCGGGGCGTCCATTGAATGCCTGCCAGCGGACCCGCAAAAAAAAGCCCGCGACGTGGCGGGAACGTACAGGTCCGATATTGAAGGACGGAACGT
>DATNGX010000001.1:0-3856 GCA_035605755.1 Candidatus Krumholzibacteriia bacterium | reverse complement strand
AGCTCTCGCAGCATGTGTTTCTCGTGGGCTCGATGCCGCACGAAGAGCTCATGGAACGAATGCGTACCGCGGCCATGGTGGTGCTGCCGAGCGTTGAGACGCACGACGGCTTCATGGACGGAATTCCGAATATTCTGATCGAGAGTCTGGCGCTGGCGGTGCCGGTGGTGTCATCGCGGCTCTCCGGAATTCCAGAGCTCGTGTTGGAAGGAGAAACCGGCCTGCTCGTCGAGCAGCGCGATGCCGATGCACTGGCCGTTGCACTGGAGAGGCTGCTGCGCGATCCGGCACGCGGTACCGCCATGGGTCAGGCCGGACGCGCACGCGTGGAAACCATGTTCGATCTGGATAGAAATGTCGCCGCGCTGGTGGAACGGTTCGAAGAAATACTGGCGGGGAGAGAGACGGGCGGGACTACGAACGAGACAGCAGGGCAGCGCTGATTTCCATGAGCCGGCGCGCAATCAAGCGCTTGCTCTCCGGTGCGGCGCTCTCGTACACGCGCGACCTGGCGTCGTAGATCGAGACCACATTGGTATCCTGGCCGAACGCGGCGTCGGGACGATTCAACACCACGAGATCACAGTGCTTTTTGGCGAGCTTCGCTTTTGCGTTCTGCTCTTCGTCCTCGGTTTCGAGCGCAAAGCCGACCACCACCCGTGAGCCTTTGTCCTTGCCGAGCGTCGCGAGCACGTCCTCGGTCTTCACGAGATCGAGGCTCCACCCCTCGCCGGATTTCTTCTTCTGCGGATTGACGAATGCAGGCTTGAAGTCGCTCACCGCGGCCACCATGAAAAGCGCATCGGCATTCTTGAATTCACTCTGCAGCGCCTTCGACATTTCATCGGACGTGCGCACGGGTACGATGCGCACACCGTAGGGTGCTGCCACCGCCGTGCGCGCCGCCACCACAGTCACCTGCGCGCCCAGATCGCGCGCCGCTTCCGCGACTGCAAAACCCATTTTGCCGCTCGAGCGATTGGAGATGACACGCACCGGATCGATGTCTTCTTCCGTCCCGCCGTTGCTCACGAGCACGCGCCGGCCCGCCCACGGCGAGCTGAACAAGGTTTCGATGGCGGAAAAAATCGTCTCCGGCTCGGCCATCCGGCCCGTCTCTTCGTAGCCGCACGCCAGATCGCCCTTTTCGGGAGGCGCCACGCAGAAGCCGCGCTCGGAAAGGATGCGCATGTTCTCCTGCGTGGCGGCGTTCTCCCACATGACGTCGTTCATCGCCGGCGCCAGCATCACCGGACCGCGATACGCGCTCACCACGGTGGCGAGCAGATCATCGGCGCGGCCGTGCGCAAACGCGGCCAGCGTGTTCTGGGTCGCCGGTGCAATCACGATGAGGTCGGGCCACTTGGCGAGATCGATGTGCTCGATGGGCGAGACCGTTCCCGCCGATTTGCCTTCGCCTTCGAACATGCGCAGGTGCACCGGATGCTCGGAGAGAGATTCGAACGTGAGCGGCGTGACAAAGCCCGCGGCCGCCTCGGTCATGACGACCTTCACGTCGGCGCCCGCCTTCTTCAAAAGACGAAGCAGGAATACAGCTTTGTAGGCGGCGATTCCGCCGGTGACACCGAGGAGAATATTTTTGCCGCGGATGCTCATGGAGAGGCGCGGCGCGCCCGCGACGGGCGCGCCTCAACCTGAATGCGAACTAGGATTCCTGGAAGAAGTCGCCGGACCCGGTGGTCTCTTCGACGAACTGGTAGCTGATCTTGCCGTTGATGAGGCGCTTCACCGACGTCGACGTCGGCTTGAAGTCCGGTTCGGGCTCGGCGCCACGAATTACCAGCGAGTTCAAACGACGCGCCTCGCGCGCCATGACGCGCACGGCCTCGTAACGGTTCTGGATCCTCTCGGTGATCTTCTCGATGATGACAAGCTTCTCGATGGGAATAGACATCTGGTCTCCCTTTAAGTGAACTACTCGATCAGACGGTCAATCGTGTCGGCGAGCGCGCGTTCGCGCCGGCATCTTTCCGCGATCACGATTGCCTGCAGGTCCTTGCCGGCGCGTGCCAGGTCGTCGTTGACGACCAGGTAATCGTAGCGGGCGCTGGCGCCGATTTCGACCCTCGCCGCCGCCAGACGGACGGTAAAGTCGGTCGCCGCCAGGTCCCCCCGGCCGCGGAGGCGCTGCTCCAGGTCGGCAAAGGATGGCGGCAAGATAAACACCATGACGGCGCCGGGAAACATCCTTTTTACTCGATCTCCCCCCTGTATGTCAATGTTGAGGAGAACATCGAAGCCGGCCGCGAGGTGCTCCTCGACGTAGGTCTGGCGGGTCCCGTAGAGCTGCCCGTGGACCTCGGCCCACTCGATCAACTCGTTGTTCTGCTTGAGCTCATCGAATCTGGGACGGTCGACGAAGAAGTAGTCCGTTCCCTCTTTTTCACCGGGGCGCGGGGCGCGGGTGGTGGCCGAAATGGAGCGGTGGATGAGGGGGTCGGCGGCGAGCAGGCGGTCGACAAGCGTGGTCTTGCCCGCTCCCGAAGGCCCGGATACGACGATGGGAAACGGGATCGACTGACGCGCCACGCGCTCTACTCCAGGTTCTGCACCTGCTCGCGCAGCTTCTCGGTTTCTTCCTTGAGCACCACGACGTGCTGGATCACTTCCGAGCCCGACGCCTTGGCACCGATGGTCGAGGCTTCGCGGTGCATCTCCTGCAGAATGTATGTGAGTTTCTTGGACACTTCGCCGCCGTCCTTGAGCGCCTTGTTGAACTGCGCCTCGTGGCTGCGCAGCCGCGTGATTTCTTCGGTGAAATCGGTCTTGTCGGCGAGCATCACGATCTCGACCGCGATGCGGTCCTCGTTCACCTGCACTTCGCCGGCGAGCTGCGCCACGCGCTTGCGCAACGCCTCCACCTGCTGTTTCGCCACTTCCGGCGAGAGCTTCTCGATCGCGCTCACGGTGCGATCGATGATCTGCATGCGGTGCACGAGGTCTTTTTCCAGCGCCTTTCCCTCGTCGACGCGCATTTTGGTGCACGCATCCAGCGCACCGTTGAGACTCTTCTCCACCAGCGGCCACACTTCGTCCTCGCCGGGTTCGAGCTCTTTGGCGGTGACGACCTCGGGAAGCTGGATGAGTGCTTCCATGCTGAGGTGCTCGTCGAGGTTGTGCTTCCTGGCGAAGGCGCGCAGCTGGGTGAGGTACGTCTCCAGCACGTGCTCGTTGATGGTGATGGCGCGGCCCGACATGGGCGATTCGATATTGATGGTGATGGTGACCCGGCCGCGGGCCAGCTTCGCGCGCACGATATCCTTGATGTCGGCTTCGCGATTCTGGATGACGCGCGGAAGCTTGAAGGCGAGGTCGAGGAAGCGATGGTTGACGGAGCGGACTTCCACGGTGACGGACGATGTGGCGCTTGTCGCTTCGCCCTGTCCGAATCCCGTCATGCTTATCAACATCGTGGCTTTTCCTCGCTTCCTTAGAACTGGTGCGGCCTATACTATAGACCACGCGCAACGGACGCTACCACATTTCCCCATGAATGCCACCCTCCTCGCACGTTTCGCCGACGAGCTACGCGCCGCACTGCGCTGGCACTATTTGGATGAGCCACGCTGGTTCGCGCCGGTGCTTTCGCTTCCGTTCGACCGCGGCAAGAACCATCTCGTCGTCGTGCTCGAGAACCCGGGGCCGTTCGTGTTCCTGCGTGAAGCATCACCGTTCGGCGGTGCGTCGGCGCCGGCGCGCTTCGCGGCAGTGCGTGGCGCGCAGGTGGAGGATGTTTCCGTGGAGGGCCGCGTGCTGCAAATCGACATTGCCACGCAGCGCGAGCAGCAACGCTTGCGCCTGCGTATCAGCCTGTTCGGCGCCAACGGCAACGCGG